>NZ_LZKU01000279.1 GCF_001672975.1 Mycobacterium sp. 1465703.0 | reverse complement strand
GTCAAGATGGTGATCTTGTCGTTGGCCTTGGCCCGCTCCAGCATGATCCGCGACGCCCGAAACTCCTCACGCCGGTGCACCAGGGTCACACTGCGGGCAAACCGGGTCAAAAAGGTGGCCTCCTCCATCGCCGAGTCCCCACCCCCGATCACCGCGATGTCTTGATCCCGGAAAAAGAACCCATCACAGGTCGCACACGAGGACACCCCGCGGCCCAACAACTCCTGCTCACCGGGCACCCCCAAATACCGGGCCGCCGCCCCCATCGCCAAGATCACCGCCCGCGCGCGCACCGTCTCACCCTCGCTGGTGGTCACCGACTTGACCCGACCCCGCAACGACACCGACTCGACGTCTTCCATGCGCAGATCCGCCCCGAACCGCAACGCCTGCTCACGCATCTGATCCATCAACTCCGGACCGGTGATCCCGTCGCGGAAACCCGGGAAATTCTCCACCTCGGTCGTGGTCATCAACGCCCCACCAAACGCCGTGCCCTCAAACACCACCGGCGCCAACTGCGCCCGCGCCGCATACAACGCCGCGGTATACCCAGCAGGACCCGAACCAAT
>NZ_LZKU01000278.1 GCF_001672975.1 Mycobacterium sp. 1465703.0 | reverse complement strand
CTTGATCGGCTCGCTGATGCGCGAACTGACCAGCGACTGGGACTACGCCGTGGTCGGCGGTTTGACCCTGGGCGCCGACCCGGTGGCCACCGCCGTCATGCACGCATCGGGCCGCCCGATCGACGCCTTCGTCGTCCGCAAGTCAGCGAAAACGCATGGGCTGCAACGCCTTATCGAAGGCTCCGAGGTTTCCGGAAAGCGGGTGCTGGTGGTCGAGGACACCAGCACCACCGGCAACTCGGCGCTGACCGCGGTGCGCGCCGTCCAGGAGGCCGGCGGCGAAGTGGTCGGGGTGGCCACCGTGGTGGACCGGGCCACCGGCGCCGCCGAAGCAATCCAGGCCGAGGGGCTGCCCTACCGAAGCGTGCTCGGCCTCGCCGACCTGGGGCTGAGCTAGTTGCAGGTGGACCTTCGTAGGTATCAGTTGTCACAATTGCCGCAGGCATCCCTGGCGCGGGCGACGTTCGTTGTGCCCACCTCACAGCGACAACAACGTCGTAGTGCACGGCCGCCCGAGTTGTCGCTCAGAGGTGGGCAATTCGTTCATTCCTTCCGGCGGGGAGTGCTGTGCCACGTTGGGCGGACGTGGCACAGGTGCCTCGGCTTGACCTCGAGCCGCTGAATCATGCGCAACCTTTTCCTTGCGATAGCGGCCTGCTTGGCGCTGTGTCTGGCCGGCTGCTCGTCCTCCAGCCAACCGGTGCGCCCGTACGGCGCCCAGGG
>NZ_LZKU01000277.1 GCF_001672975.1 Mycobacterium sp. 1465703.0 | reverse complement strand
AAGTGGTACTGCATTGCCATTTCGGCCAAACGGCCAAGGCATAATGGCCCGCATGCCCGACTTGAGCCGACGCGCGCTGCTCGGCCTCGGCGCCGGCGCAGCTCTCGGGGCCGTCGGCGTCTACGGGGTTGACAACCTGTTAGAGCCCCGCGCATCTCACGCTGCCCCGGTGTCGACGGCCAGTACTCAGCTGCCGTTGGCGCCCGCGCCGAGCGTGCCGCGCGATCCGGCTCCTCCGGCGGCGGCCGCGCCCACCATGGTGACCGGTTCCTTCGTTTCCGAGGCGCGCGTCGGCTCAAGTCGGGCATGCGGGCCATTATGCCTTGGCCGTTTGGCCGAAATGGCAATGCAGTACCACTTTGGCTGGCACGATGGCTACTCGTGACTGCAGCGGTTACTCCAAAAGGAGAACGCCGGCGGTACGCGCTCGTGAGCGCCGCCGCCGAGCTGCTGTCCGAAGGCGGATTCGAAGCGGTTCGGCACCGCGCGGTCGCTCGGCGGGCCGGATTGCCGTTGGCCTCCACCACCTACTACTTCTCCTCGCTCGACGATCTGATGGCGCGCGCCGTCGAACACATCGCGATGATCGAGGTGGCGCAGTTGCGGTCGCGGGTCAGCGCGTTGTCGCGGCGGCGGCGGGGACCAGAGACCATCGCCGAAGTGTTGGCCGACCTGCTCGTCGGTGATGTATCCGGCCCGGGTCGCACCGATCAGCTGATCTCGCGCTATGAGAGGCACATCGCCTGTACCCGGCTGCCCGCGTTGCGCGAGACCATGCGCCGCAGTCTGCGGCAGCGCGCCGAGGCGGTCGCCGAGGCCATCGAGCGCTCGGGCCGCTCGGTGCACATCGAACTGGTGTGCACATTGATCTGCGCGGTGGACGGTTCGGTGGTGTCGGCCCTGGTCGAGGGTCGGGACCCGCGGGCGGCAGCACAGGGGGCGGTCGCCGACCTGATCGAGGTGCTGGCACCGATCGACCAGCGGCCCGTGCAGATCTGACCGACGGCTAGCCGCGGATCGGATTCGCCGGAAGCGACGGCGTCACGATGTACCCGGTGTCGAGGTCGCCGTAGACGGTCACGTTCGCCGGGTTGCGCTGCGCATACAACGCCACATAGGCGCAGACCACCGCATCAATGGGATCCTCCGCGCGGCGCAGCTCGCTTTTGCGTTGCACGGCCGTGACGGCCCGGCGCAGCCCGATCCAGCCGTCGTGCCCGGCCACGCGTAGCGGTATCGGGGCATGCGCCAGCCGCTCCACGCCGTCCATCAGCAGCAACAGCTCAGATTTCAGCTGTTCGACGGTACGGCCGGGCTTCGCCTTGTATTTCAGGGTCCGCTCCAGGCGGAACAGTGCGACGGTCGCCGCGTGCGGGTAGACCTCGATGGCGCGCCGGGCCGCGGACGACCGCGGGTCCAGATCGAGGCCCAGCGCCGCGGCCAGCCGTCCGGCGCGAGGGCCGTTGGCGAATTCGGGTTTTCCGGTGTTGCAGGGGTGAGCGCCCGCCTCGAACTTGCGGAAATCGCGGTTGAGCGCTGTCTCGGCGGGCCGCTGGCCGATCGGGTTGTTCACCACCAGCGGCGCATCGAAGGCGACCACACAATCGCCCTGCGCGTAGGGGTGCAGCGCGGCAAGGATCTCGTCGTCGTCCCGGACCGCGCAGACACCCACCAGGTCGCCGGCGGAGTCGATGGCGGCGACGCCGGTCGGGTTGCGGCCCGCCCACGCGAGGTCGACGCCGGCGAAGTACACCCGCATAGGCTATGGCCGCGACCGTAAGCTGTGTGTTCGTGAGGACCAAGTGAGCATTCCCAACGTGCTGGCCGCCCGGTACGCCAGTGCCGAGATGGTCGCGATCTGGTCGCCGGAGGCCAAGGTCGTCGCCGAGCGCCGGCTGTGGCTGGCGGTGCTGCGCGCCCAGGCCGAACTGGGCGTCTCGGTGCCTGCCCAGGCGATCGCCGACTACGAGCGAGTGCTCGAGGACGTCGATCTGGCGTCGATCGCGGACCGTGAACGGGTGCTGCGCCACGACGTCAAGGCGCGCATTGAGGAATTCAATGCGCTGGCCGGCCACGAGCACGTGCACAAGGGCATGACCAGTCGCGATCTGACCGAGAACGTGGAGCAACTGCAGATCCGGCGCTCGCTGGAACTGGTGTTCGCGCACGGTGTGGCGGTCGCGGCGCGGCTCGCCGAGCGGGCTGTGGCCTATCGCGACCTGGTGATGGCCGGACGCAGCCACAACGTCGCCGCGCAAGCCACCACGCTGGGTAAAAGGTTCGCCTCGGCGGCGCAGGAGACGCTGATCGCGCTGACCAGGCTGCGGGACTTGATCGACCGTTACCCGCTGCGCGGCATCAAAGGCCCGATGGGCACCGCGCAGGACATGCTCGACCTGTTGGACGGCGACGCGGCCAAGCTCGCCGAACTCGAGCGACGTGTGGCCGAATTCTTGGGATTCGCAACGGTTTTGACCAGTGTCGGGCAGGTGTATCCGCGCTCGCTGGATCACGACGTGCTCTCGGCGCTGGTACAGCTGGGCGCCGGACCGTCATCGATGGCGCACACCATCCGACTGATGGCCGGGCACGAGCTGGTCACCGAGGGATTCGCGCCGGGGCAGGTCGGTTCGTCGGCGATGCCGCACAAGATGAACACGCGCAGCTGCGAACGGGTCAACGGGCTGCAGGTGGTGCTGCGCGGCTACGCCTCGATGACCGCCGAGCTGGCCGGCGCGCAGTGGAACGAGGGCGACGTGTTCTGCTCGGTGGTACGTCGAGTTGCCTTGCCCGACAGCTTCTTTGCCATCGACGGTCAGATCGAGACGTTCCTGACGGTGCTCGACGAGTTCGGCGCCTATCCGGCGGTGATCGGTCGCGAGCTGGACCGCTACTTGCCGTTCCTGGCCACCACCAAGGTGCTGATCGCCGCGGTACGCGCCGGAATGGGCCGTGAGGCCGCACATCACGTGATCCGCGAACATGCGGTGGCAACCGCGCTGGCCATGCGCGAACAGGGAGCCGAGCCCGATCTGTTGGATCGACTGGCCGCCGACGAGCGGTTGCCGCTGGACCGGGCCGCCCTGGATGCCGCGCTTGCCGACAAGAAGGCTTTCACCGGTGCCGCCGGCGACCAGGTGGACGAGGTAGCGGCGCAGGTGGACGCGCTGGTGAGCCGCTACCCGGATGCGGCCAAGTACGCTCCGGGTGCGATCTTGTGACGCTGGTCGGAGCGCTGTCGCAGATCGACTTCACCGATCTGGACAACTTCGCCAATGGATTTCCGCATGACCTGTTCGCCATCCACCGGCGAGAGGCCCCGGTGTACTGGCATTCACCGACCGACAATACCCCGGACGGCGAAGGCTTCTGGTCGGTGGCCAGCTACGCGGAAACGCTTGAGGTTCTCAAGGATCCGGTGACGTATTCCTCGGTAACCGGTGGGAGTCGGCCGTACGGCGGCACGCTGTTGCAGGACCTGGCGATCGCCGGCCAGGTGCTCAACATGATGGACGATCCGCGGCATTCCCGGATTCGGCGCCTGGTCAGCTCCGGGCTGACACCGCGGATGATTCGTCTGGTCGAAGATGATCTGCGGACCCGGGCGCGGCGGCTGCTGGACGCGGTGGTGCCCGGCGAGCCGTTCGACTTCCTGGTCGACATCGCTGCCGAGCTGCCGATGCAGATGATCTGCATCCTGCTGGGCGTCCCGGAATCCGAACGGCATTGGTTGTTCGAGGCGATCGAGCCGCAGTTCGATTTCGGTGGTTCGCGCAAGGCTGCGCTCTCGCAGCTGTCGGTCTCCGAAAGAGACGCAGCGGCCGGATCGCGGATGTATGAGTACGGCCGCCAGTTGATCGCGTCCAAGCGCGAAAACCCGTCCGACGACATGTTGTCGGTAGTGGCCAACGCAACGCTCGACGACCTCGATGGTGTTGACGCGTCGGCACTTTCAGATCTCGAGCTGTACCTGTTCTTCAGTTTGTTGTTCAGCGCCGGCGCGGAGACCACCCGCAACGCGGTCGCGGGCGGACTGCTGGCGCTGGCCAACCATCCGCACCAATTGCAGGCACTGCGTGGCGATCTCGACGCGCTGCCCACGGCGGTCGAAGAGATGGTGAGATGGACCTCCCCATCGCCCTCCAAGCGGCGCACCGCTACCCGCGACATCACGCTGGGCGGGCAGTCGATCGAGGCCGGACAGAAGGTACAGATTTGGGAGGGCTCGGCGAATCGCGATGCGGGCGTGTTCGGGAACGCCGACGAATTCGACATCACCCGAAAGCCCAACCCGCATCTGGGGTTCGGCCAGGGTGTGCACTATTGCCTGGGTGCCAATTTGGCCCGGCTGGAGCTGCGGGTGCTGTTCGAAGAGCTGCTCAACCGGTTCGGTGGAGTGCGCGTCGTCCGGGTCGAATGGGCCCGCAGCAATCGGCATACCGGCATCCGGCACCTCGTCGTGGAGCTACGCGAAGGACAGTGACCATCCGGTGCGCCGACGTCGAGCCCTCACCCGATGTGTTCGCCGCGGTGATGGCAACGGGAATCTTGTCGATCGGCGCGCACAACCACGGATATCGCTTGATCAGCGACACGATGGGCGTCATCGCCACCCTCGGCCTGGTCCTCCTGGTTGCCTTCGTTGCCGCCAAAGCCTGCACCCCCGGCCACCAGTTGCGCTGGGATCTGACCGATCCCGACGTCACCCTGCGCTTGATCACCTTTGTCGCCGCCTGCGCGGTGATCGATTCGCGGTTGTCGTCCAATGTGTTGCTGGCATGGGTGCTCGGCGTCGTCTGCCCGGTGTCCTGGTTGGTGCTGATCCTGCTCAGCGCGCGGAATATGTCGGCGCACCGCTGGCCAGAGCTGCGCGATCGCGCCCACGGCGCCTGGCAATTGGGCAGCGTGGGAACCTCTGGCTTAGCGATTGTGATCGCCCGGGCGGCCCGTCACACCGGCCAACACTGGTGGCTCGCGGTCGCTGTGGCCGGATGGGTGGCGGCGCTGTGCATCTATGCCCTGATGACCTGGCTGACTCTGTGGCGCGTCGTGAACGAACGTCAGGACCGGGACGGCTTTGAACCCGACACCTGGATCCTGATGGGCGGCATGGCAATTGCGACGCTGGCCGGCGACGACATCTATAGTGTGGCCCCCGCCTGGCTGGCCGGACCGGTGCGCGCGGTCACCATCGTGACGTGGGTGACTGCCACGCTGTGGATCCCGCCGCTGATCTACTTCGCCCTGCACCGCATCAGGCGCTATCCCGACGTGCTGCGGTTCGCCGGTGTGTGGTGGGCCTTCGTCTTCCCGCTGGGCATGTATTCCGCGGCCAGCTTCGCCATGGCTATCGAAATCGGTCAGCGATCGCTGCTCACCGTTTCGCTGGTCTTCTTCTGGGATGCGTTGGCCGCGTGGTTCATTGTTGTCGTCGCCGGACTGCTGCTCTTAACGCGCGCGTTGCTGCGCACTCCCACGGATCGCGATACCGGCCGACCGTAATTCCAGCGCGGCCAGCTCGCCGATGGTGGCGGGATCTTCGCGGCGCCACCCACCGACCGGGTCCGCGCTGACGGCCATCAGTTTCCGGGGTTGGCGATTGGTCAACGCGCGCAGCGCAAGCAATTGCGTACCGGCCGGAGTCGAGGCCAATGCGGTCACCGCCAACTTTCGCCGAAAGAAGCGAAGCCGCAAAAAAAGCCACGGGAGCACGGCGATGAGAATCGGCACCGCCACGACTGCCATCGCAAGCAGCACCGCGAGCCAGCTCGCCGTGCTGTCCAGGTCGTGGCCGGCGCCCGCGATGTCCAGCGCCGCCTGGCTGGCCGAGTTGAGCGGCTTGCTGACCGTGTCGCCCACCACCGGGATGTGCTGGGCGCCGTGGCCGGCCGACGCGAGGTTGCCGGCAATACCGTTGGCGCCACTCTCGACTTGCCGCCCGGCGTCGGCGATAGTGGCGACGGCGTCATAGACCGCCAGCCCGACGAGCAGCCAGAGCACTGTCCACACGACCACGGCGAGGTCGCTGAACAGCTGGGCGGCCAGCCGGCCCGGCCTGGTGGAATAGGGCAGAAACCGCGGTGTCATAGCCCCGATCCCAGCACAAAGCCCGCTTGCAGGTGCCCGATAGGCTGACCGGATGCCTGCACTGTCCGACTATCAGCATCTGGCCAGCGGTAAGGTCCGCGAGCTGTATCGCGTCGACGACGCGCACCTGCTGCTGGTCGCCACCGACCGGATCTCGGCGTACGACTTCGTCCTGGACAGCACCATCCCGGACAAGGGCCGCATTCTCACCGCTATGAGTGTCTTCTTCTTCGGGCTCGTCGACGCACCCAACCATCTGGCCGGACCACCCGACGATCCACGTATCCCCGACGAAGTCCTGGGCCGTGCGTTGCTGGTGCGCCAACTGGACATGCTTCCGGTGGAATGCGTGGCGCGTGGTTACCTGACCGGCTCGGGATTACTCGACTATCAGGCGACGGGGAAGGTCTGTGGCATCACCTTGCCGCCGGGACTGGTCGAAGCCAGCCGATTCGCCGAACCGCTGTTCACTCCCGCGACGAAAGCCGCGCTGGGGGACCACGACGAAAACGTCTCATTCGCACGGGTGATCGAGATGGTGGGTCCGGTGCGTGCCAACCAACTGCGTGACCGGACATTGCAGATCTACATTCAGGCCGCCGATCACGCACTCCGGAAGGGAATCATCATCGCGGACACCAAATTCGAATTCGGCACCGACCGGGACGGCAACATGTTGCTGGCCGACGAAATCTTCACGCCGGATTCTTCGCGGTACTGGCCGGCCGACGAGTACCAGGTGGGCGTGGTGCAGAACAGCTTCGACAAGCAGTTCGTCCGCAACTGGCTGACCAGTCCCGAGTCGGGTTGGGACCGGCACGGCTCGCAACCCCCGCCGCCGTTGCCGGAACACATCATCGAAGCCACCCGCGACCGCTATGTCGATGCCTACGAACGAATTTCGGGTCTGAGCTTCGGCGACTGGATCGGTCCCAGCGCATGACCGAACCGGTTCTGGACGGGTCCGTACCCCCCGTCGCCAAGCGGGTGGACAGCCGGCGCGAGCACCACGGGGATGTCTTCGTCGACCCGTATGAGTGGCTGCGCGAAAAGACCGACCCCGAAGTCATCGCCTACCTCGAGGCGGAAAACGCGTACGTCGATCAGATGACCGCCCACCTCGAACCGCTGCGCCAGCAGATATTCGACGAGATCAAGGCGCGCACCAAGGAGACGGATCTGTCGGTACCGACCCGGCGGGGCCAGTGGTGGTACTACGCGCGCACCTACGAGGGCAAGCAATACCGCGTCCAGTGTCGTTGTCCGGTAAGCGACTCCGGCGACTGGGATCCGCCAGTTCTGGACGAGAACACCGAGATCCCGGGCGAGCAGATCCTGCTCGATTCCAATGCCGAAGCAGAGGGGAACGAATTCTTTTCGCTGGGTGCCGCGACCGTCAGCCTGGATGGAAACCTGCTGGCGTATTCGGTCGACGTCCTCGGGGATGAGCGTTATACGTTGCGGTTCAAGGATTTACGCACCGGTGAGTTGTATCCCGACGAGATCGCCGATATCGCGGCGGGTGCGACCTGGGCCGCCGACAACCGCACCGTGTACTACCTGACCCTGGATGCCGCCCACCGCCCCGACAAAGTCTGGCGGTATCGGGTGGGCTCCGGTGAAGAGTCGGAGCTGGTTTATCACGAGGCCGACGAAAAGTATTGGCTTGGTGTGGGACTCACACGCAGTGACGCCTATGTCTTCATCGCCTCGGGCTCCTCGATCACCTCCGAGTATCGCTACGCCGACGCCGCCGATCCGCATGCCCAGTTCACCGTCGTGCTGCCGCGGCGTGAGGGTGTCGAGTACTCGGTGGAGCACGCAGTCATCGGCGGGCAGGACCGGTTCTTGATCCTGCACAACGACGGCGCGGTCAACTTCACCCTCACCGAGGCGCCGGTCAGCGATCCGACGCAGCAGCGCACGCTGATCCCGCACCGTGACGATGTTCGGCTCGACGCGGTGGATGCTTTCGCCCGTCATCTGGTCGTCAGTTATCGGCGCGAGGCGTTGCCCCGGATGCAGCTGTGGCCGATCAACACCGACGGCACTTATGGGCAGCCCGAAGAGATTTCGTTCGACTCTGAGCTTATGTCGGCCGGTCCGGCCGGCAACCCCAACTGGGATGCCCCCAAGCTGCGGATCAGGGCGGGATCACTCGTCATTCCGGCACGGGTCTACGACATCGACCTGGTCACCGGTGAACGCACCCTGCTACGCGAGCAGCCCGTACTCGGTGACTATCGACCCGACGACTACGTGGAGCGGCGTGATTGGGCGGTCGCCGAGGACGGCACCCGTATCCCGGTGTCGATCGTGCACCGCGCCGGCATCGAATTTCCGGCCCCGGCCTTGCTTTACGGCTACGGCGCGTACGAGCTGTGCACAGACCCGAGCTTTTCCATCGCCCGGTTGTCGCTGCTGGACCGCGGCATGGTGTTCGCAATCGCGCACGTCCGGGGTGGTGGCGAGATGGGCCGGCTGTGGTACGAGCATGGCAAGCTTTTGGAGAAGAAGAATACCTTCACCGACTTCGTGGCCGTGGCAAAGCATTTGGTGGACTCCAAGGTGACCCAACCCCGCCAGCTGGTGGCGTTGGGGGGTAGTGCCGGCGGCCTGCTGGTGGGGGCGGTGGCCAACCTGGCACCGGAGCTTTTCGCCGGGATCCTGGCGCAGGTCCCGTTCGTCGATCCGCTGACCACCATCCTGGATCCGTCCTTGCCGCTGACCGTCACCGAGTGGGACGAATGGGGAAACCCGTTGGCGGACAAGGAGGTTTACTCCTACATGAAATCCTATTCGCCGTATGAGAACGTCGAGACCAAGCGCTACCCGGCGATTCTGGCGATGACGTCGCTGAATGACACCAGGGTCTATTACGTGGAGCCGGCCAAATGGGTTGCGGCGCTGCGGCACGCCAACGGTGATGGCGGCACTGTTCTGTTGAAGACCCAGATGAACGCCGGGCATGGTGGGGTCAGTGGTCGCTACAAGGGCTGGGAGGAAGTCGCGTTCCAATACGCATGGCTGTTAGCCACCGCCGAGGGCGAGCGCTACGGCGGCGAGAAGGACCACCTGGGCGCGGGATGATCGCGCTATTCGCCAACCGGGTGGGCCGGCGGCTTCTTCGGCAAGAACGCCGCCGGGATGATGGTGAACGCCATCAGCACGACGGCCAGTACGAACACCACCGTGAAGGCGTGCGCCAACTGGTCAGATAGATGGCTGGCCAGATCCGGAGTAATCGGCTGCCTTGGTACGCCCGACGGGTCGACCGGCAGGTTCTGCTTGCCGGCGCCCTGGCGTGCTCCGCCCACCCGGTTCGCCGCGGCCAGCAACTCCTCGGCGTGCGACTGATTGGTCAGGATCACCGCCATGACCGCGGCCCCGATGGACCCGCCAATCTGCTGGTTGACGGTGATCAGCGTCGTACCGCGGGCGACCTGATGCGGGGCCAGGGCCTGCATCAGCGCCGCGTTGAGCGGTGTGGTGGTGAGGCCGATCCCCAGGCCCATGATGGCGAGGCCGGACAGCAGTAGCGGTGAGTATTCGGCATGCCGGGCGACGCCGTACGCGAAGACGCTCAGACCCGCGGCCATCAGTGGCAGCCCGATCAGCACGATCTTGCCGGGGCCGTGTTTGTCCATGAAGGCGCCGCCGAGCGGCATGGTCACCACCGCCCCGATACCGACCGGCAGCATGTGCATCCCGGCCTGCATCGGTGTTTCCTGGCCGACGATCTGAAAATAACCCGGGACCAACAGCCCGGTGCCGACCGAGGCCGCCCCGAACACCAGCAGCGTCGCATTGACCTGAGTGACCACGGGATTGCGAAATAGCCGCAGATCAATGAGGGGGTGATCGGTGCGATACCAGGCGTGCAGGACGAACCCGATAATGAGACCGACGCCGACGAGTGTCGGCACCAATACGTAGCGATCGACTATTGTGTGCCGTCCCGGGATCGAACACACTCCGCACAGCAGAATCGCCACCCCGGGGGACAGCAACAGTGCGCCGGCGAGGTCGAGGGCCTCCGATGGGGTCGAGCGATCTTTCGGGAAGATGATCGCCGCCAGTGCGGCCGCCGCCAGCCCGATCGGCACGTTGATCAGGAAGATCCACTTCCAGCCATAGGCGCCGATCAACCAGCCGCCCAGGATGGGGCCGCCGATGGGGCCGAGAAGAATCGGGATTCCGCCGATCGCCATCAGGCGGCCGACCCGCTTCGGTCCTGCTTCGTGCGTCAAGATGACGAAGCTGAGCGGCAACAGCATGCCGCCGCCCATACCCTGAACCACCCGAAACAGGATGAGCAGGAATATATTTGGCGCCAAGGCACACAGCAGCGATCCCAGCGTGAAGATAAGAACTGAACCTATGAAGAGGCGTTTGGTGCCGAACCGATCCGCCGCCCATCCGCTAATCGGGATCACGGTCGCAAATGCGAGCATGTAGCCGGCGACCGTCCACGACACGACTACCTGACTGGCTCCGAATTGGGCGATGAAGGCACGTTGCGCGACGGCGACTACGGTGCTGTCCAGCACCGCCATGATGCAGGCCAGCCCGCAGACTCCGGCGATACGGAACAGCGCGGCGTCCAGCTTGTCGGGGTATTCACCGGACCGCGGCGAGAGTCCCCCAGCGGTGGGCAACGGGACGCTGAAAGCTGCAGAGGGGGTCTTCTCCATGGCGCCGTGAGCATATCCAGACCGTCGCCGCGACTGAAGTGGTTTCGCTCGCAATTGGCCGCTTGCAGGCCTTGGAAATTTTGCTGCGCCGCATTGTCTGGCACCTATTGACGCGTTGAACAGGTGCGTCGCGGACTGTTAGCGTGTCGACGCTATTCGCCCGCCGTTTCGCTTGCCGGCTTTTTCGGCAGAAACGACGCCGGGATGAGTGTGCAAACCACCAGCACGACGGCGATCACGAAGACCGCCGTATAGGCACGTGAAAGATCGTGCACAACACTGCCCCAGAAGTCGGGGGCAAGCGACTGCCGCGGGATGGCGGATTGGTCGACCGGTAGCCCGTCGAGTGCCGCCTTCTGATGCAGGGCGGCGAGCTTGTTCGCTGCGACGATATTCGGGCTCCGATTGAACTGATTTGTCAGGATCATCGACATCAGCGCGGTTCCCATTGAGCCGCCCACCTGATGGCTGACGCTCATCAGCGTCGTTCCCCGGGCGATCTGATGGGGCGCCAGCGCCTGCACCGACGCGACGGACAGCGGCATCATGGTGCAGCCCATGCCCAGGCCCATAATCGCCAGCCCGACCAGCAACGTGGGCAAATAATGCATCTGGGTGGCCACCCCGAAGGCGAAGGCGCTAAGGCCGGCGGTGATCAGCACAATCCCGACCAGCACGATCTTGCCTGGTCCCTGCCTGTCCACCAGTGGTCCGGTCAGCCGCATGGTCAGCATGGCGCCGAGTCCCTGAGGGATCATGTGCACGCCGGCCTGCATCGGCGTCTGGTGCAGCACCTGCTGGAAATAGCTGGGAAGCAGCAGGCCGGCGCCGAAAAATGCGCCGGCGAAGACCAGCATCGTCACATTCGCGTGGGTCAGCACCGGATTGCGGAACAGCCGCAGATCTATCAGTGGGTGATCGGCGTGATGCCAGGCGTGCACCACGAAGCCGGCAATCAAAGCCAGTCCGATCACCGCCGGTATCACCACGTGGCGGTCGGCCACGGTGCCCCGGCCGGGGATGGACGACACCGCGAACAAAAACATCGCCAGGCCGGGCGAGAGCAGCAGCACGCCGACGGCGTCAAAGGTTTCCGAGCGGGCCGGATGATCTCGGGGGAACACGATCGCGGCGAGGGCGATGGTCAGAAATCCGATCGGTACATTGATCAGAAAGATCCACCGCCAGCTCGAGCTGTCGATCAGCCAGCCGCCCAGGATCGGCCCACCGATCGGGGCGAGCAGCATCGGGATGCTCAGGATCGACATCAGCCGACCAAGCCGTCTCGGACCCGCTTCACGGGTCAAGATCATGAATCCCAACGGCAGCAGCATGCCACCGCCGATTCCCTGGATCACCCGAAAGGCGATGAGCTGCACAATGTTTGCGGCAATCGCACACAGCAGCGAACCCAGTATGAAGGCCACCACCGAGCCCATGAAGAGGCGCTTGGTGCCGAATCGGTCGGCCGCCCACCCGGTTATCGGGATCACGGTCGCCAACGCGAGCGTGTAGCCGGTCATCGTCCAGGCCACCACGGCCTGGGAGGACGCGAACTGGTCGATGAAGGTGCGCTGCGCAACGCTGACGACGGTGACGTCCAGGATCGCCATCACGGTGGCCAAGATGCACACACCGGAGATCCGCAGCAGCGCGGCGTCGAGCTTGTCGGGATATTCCCGTTCTTCGGCGCCCGGCTGCCCGGTGTGGGCTGGCGGCGGGGTTTTGGCCGCCGCGTACGAGGCCTCATCCATGGCGTTGCTTAGCATATCGAACAGATCACATCGGCTGACATGCGCGGCGGTCCTGGTCAGCGCGGATGCCACCGAAATGAGTTATTGCGCTGGATGTGCGCATATACGCCTGCTGTCTGCGTGTCCTTCACCATTCCGACACTTGAGATCGGCAAACTGCTGGTGTGTCTGGAAAATTGATCGTCTCGGTCTCGGGGATTGGCGAACGCACCCTGCCTGACGTCGAGGCGTTCTGCGCGCAAATGGACGCCCGTAAAGTACCGGTGTCGTTACTCGTGGCTCCCCGTCTATCCGGTGACTACCGCCTCGATCACGACCCGGGAACCGTCGAATGGCTGACCACTCGTCGCGCCGGCGGTGACGCCATCGTGCTGCACGGCTACGACGACGCGGCCACCAAGAAACGCCGCGGCGAATTCGCGATCTTGCGGGCGCACGAGGCCAATCTGCGACTGATGGCCGCCGACCGGGTGCTCGAGCACCTTGGTTTGCGTACCCGCTTGTTTGCCGCGCCTGGCTGGGTGGTGTCACCCGGCGTTGTTAAAGCATTGCCGGCAAACGGATTTCGACTACTGGCCGATCTGCATGGGATCACCGACCTGGTGCGGCATACCACGGTTCGCGCACGAGTCCTCGGCATCGGAGAGGGCTTCCTCACCGAGCCCTGGTGGTGCCGGATGGTGGTGCTGTCCGCCGAGCGGATCGCCCGACGCGGCGGTGTGGTGCGGGTCGCTGTTGCGGCTCGACACTTACGTAAACCCGGTCCACTGCAGGCCATGGTGGACGCGGTTGACCTGGCGTTGATGCACAGTTGCACGCCCACGGTGTACCGCTGGGACAACGCGAAGGCAATGCTCGACGCCGCCTGAGTAGCGACTGCTTGACCTGCCCGTCCGGGCACTACCCTGGTCCGACATGAGCGAATCTTCGGTTGCGGGGTTCGAGGCTGACGCCATCGTCGTCGGGGCGGGACTGGCCGGCCTGGTCGCCGCATGCGAGCTGGTGGATCGCGGCTTGCGGGTGCTCGTTCTCGACCAGGAGAACAGCGCCAACCTGGGCGGGCAGGCCTTCTGGTCCTTCGGCGGGCTGTTCTTCGTCGACAGCCCCGAGCAGCGCCGGTTGGGGATCCGGGACAGTCATGAGCTCGCCTTGCAGGACTGGCTTGGTACGGCGGCATTCGACCGCCCGGAGGACTACTGGCCACGCCAATGGGCGCACGCCTACGTCGATTTCGCGGCCGGGGAGAAACGCAGCTGGTTGCGTTCGCGGGGACTCAAGCTTTTCCCGCTGGTGGGCTGGGCCGAACGGGGCGGATACGACGCACAGGGGCACGGCAATTCGGTTCCCCGCTTCCACATCACCTGGGGTACCGGACCCGCGCTGGTTGAGATCTTCGCCCGGCAATTGCGCGACCGCTCATCGGTGCGCTTTGCGCACCGTCATCAGGTCGACGAGTTGATCGTCGAGGGCGAGGCGGTGACCGGCGTGCGGGGCACGGTGCTGGAGCCCTCGGCTGCTCCCAGAGGAGTCGCGTCGTCACGAAAACCAGTCGGGGAGTTCCAATTTCGCGCTGATGCGGTGATCGTGACGAGTGGTGGCATCGGGGCCAACCACGATCTGGTTCGGAAGAATTGGCCGAAGCGAATGGGTCGCGTCCCCGAGCAACTGCTGAGCGGAGTGCCGGCCCATGTCGATGGCCGGATGATCGAGATTTCGCAGCGGGCCGGGGCGCGGGTGATCAACCCGGACCGGATGTGGCACTACACCGAGGGCATCACCAACTACGACCCGATCTGGCCGTTGCACGGGATCCGGATCATTCCGGGCCCGTCGTCGCTGTGGCTCGACGCGGGCGGCAAGCGGTTACCGGTTCCGCTTTATCCCGGTTTCGATACGCTCGGCACCTTGGAGTACATCACCAAATCCGGGTTCGATTACACCTGGTTTGTGTTGAACGCCAAGATCATTGAGAAGGAATTCGCCCTCTCTGGGCAGGAGCAGAATCCGGACCTGACCGGACAGAGCGTACGCGAGCTGCTGCGGAATCGGGCCCGGTCCGGGCCGCCGGGGCCGGTGCAGGCGTTTGTCGATCGGGGTGTGGACTTTGTCAGCGCGAACTCGTTGCGCGACTTGGTGACCGCGATGAACAAGCTGCCCGACGTGCAGCCGCTGGATTACGCCACGGTGGAGGCCGAGGTGACCGCGCGCGACCGGGAGGTCGCCAACAGGTTCAGCAAAGACGGTCAGATCACGGCGATCCGCGCGGCCCGCAACTATCTCGGTGACCGGCTGGGGCGGGTGGTGGCGCCGCACCGGCTGACCGATCCGAAGGCGGGACCGATGATCGCGGTCAAGCTGCATATCTTGACGCGAAAAACGTTGGGCGGCATCGAAACCGACCTTGCCGCACGGGTTTTGAAAGCCGACGGTACGCCGCTCACGGGTCTGTACGCGGCCGGTGAGGTGGCCGGCTTCGGCGGCGGCGGGGTGCACGGTTATCGCGCCTTGGAGGGAACGTTCCTGGGTGGCTGCATCTTTTCCGGCCGGGCCGCGGGCCGGGGCGCCGCGGACGACATCACCTAGCCGGCGTGGAAGCCGAACACGGGCGACCGCTACCGGCCGGCGTGGCCGCGCTAGAAGGTGACGGCGTCTTCTTCGGGCAATACCTGGAAGTCGGTGCTGGTCATCTCGGTGAGCCGCCCGTAGTAGATGCCCCGCGCGTCTGGGGCGATGATGCCCTGGTGAATGGGAACGGCGCGCGCCGGGGCCACCGCCCGTAGGTAATCGACCGCCTCGGACACCTTCATCCACGGCGCGGCCGCCGGGGTGGCCAAGACGTCCACCGGCTCGTCGGGTACGAACAGCGCGTCACCGGGATGCATCAACCGGGCACGATGGTCGGCATCGCCCAACAGAAACGAAATGTTCTCTATCACAGGGATTTCCGGGTGGATGACCGCATGTTTACCGCCGACGGCGCGAACCGTCAGTTCGCCGATGTTCAACTCGTCGCCGACATGGACCGCTTGGCACGGGGCACCCAGTTGGGCGGTCGTCTGCGGGTCAGCGTAAAGCGCCGCCTCCGGGTTACCCTCGAGCAATGCAGGCAGCCGTTTGGCGTCGATATGGTCGGGATGCTGATGGGTGATCAAGATCGCGGTTAAGCCGGTGATTCCCTCGAAACCGTGCGCGAAGGTACCTGGATCAAAGAGCACGCGGGTGTGGTCGAACTCGGCAAGTAGGCACGAATGGCCGAAATGCGTCAGCTGCATATCTACGATTGTGCCTTGATGCACAAGCTCCCGATGCGCGTGATTCTCGCCACGATGCTGGTCGCCGGCGGCTTCGTGGTAGCTCTGGTGGTCGTCATCCCTGCGCATGCCGAGCCGGAGACTTGCCCGGGCTTGTGCGACCGGATCCCCAACACCGCCTGGATCGATCAGCACGCGGTGCCCCTGGACGCGGTGTACCACTGGCCCGCGCTGGCCGGCCAGGCGGTGCAGACGACCGGTTCGGCGCCCGGCCCGCGTTTCCGGTTCGAGGAGGTATGCGGTTCGCCGGCGATTCCGCAGGACCCCCGCGACTCGGCCGTCGCGGCTCGCGCGACAATCCAGCATCCGGACGGGCAGTGGCAACTGCAGGCCCAGGTCCTGCACTGGCGCGGTGATACCGCCCACGGCGGCACACTCGCGTCCACGGCCTTCGCCAATGCCGTCACCGCGCTGCGGGCCTGCCAGCAGCGCGCACCCGACGAATCACCGTCGCTGACCAGCAACGAATCGACCCGGATGGCCGCCGTGGTCAGTGGTCCGATTGTGATGCACACCTACCTGTTCGCCCACCCGGCCAGCAGCACGATCAGTGAGGTCACGCTCTGGTCGTCAGCGCCGCCGCAGACGGCCTGGCCGGCGATGGCCGACGATCCGGTGCTCAACGCGATGAGCGCGCCGCTGTGCGAGGCCTACATCGCCTCGTGTCCGTAAGCTCGCCGGTAGAGTTGACGCCAAAACGCCAACTGAGGAGGAGCGCCGGTGGCCCGGGTGATCGTAAGCGTGATGCCCAAAGCGGAGATTCTCGACCCGCAGGGTCAAGCGATTGTCGGCGCGCTGGGTCGCCTCGGACATCCGGGCATCTCAGAAGTGCGGCAGGGCAAGCGGTTTGAGCTCGAAGTCGATGACAGCGTCGACGATTCGGTGCTCGCCGAGATAGCCGAATCGCTATTGGCGAACACCGTGATCGAGGACTGGACCATCAGCAGGGAGACGCAGTGACGGCACGTATCGGGATCATCACCTTTCCCGGCACCCTCGACGACATCGACGCCGCCCGCGCGGCGCGGCGTGTCGGCGCCGAGGCGGTCAACCTGTGGCATGCCGACGCCGACCTCAAGGGTGTAGACGCCGTGGTGGTGCCGGGCGGCTTCTCCTACGGCGACTATCTGCGGGCCGGTGCGATCGCCCGGTTCGCCCCGGTGATGACCGAAGTGGTGCAGGCCGCTCGGCGCGGCATGCCGGTGTTGGGCATTTGCAATGGTTTTCAGGTGCTCTGTGAGGCCGGACTGCTGCCCGGGGCGCTGACGCGCAACGTGGGTCTGCACTTCGTGTGTCGCGACGTATGGCTGCGGGTGACCTCGACCTCGACGGCCTGGACGTCGCGCTTCGAGCCCGACGCTGATCTACTGGTGCCGTTGAAGTCCGGCGAGGGACGCTATGTGGCCCCCGCCGACGTGATCGAGGAGCTCGAGGGCGAGGGACGAGTGGTGTTCCGGTACCACGAGAACGCCAACGGCTCGCTGCACGACATCGCCGGGGTCAGCTCCGCCAACGGCCGGGTGGTGGGCCTGATGCCCCATCCCGAGCATGCCATCGAGGCGCTCACCGGACCTTCGGACGACGGCCTGGGCCTGTTCTATTCGGTGTTGGACGGCGTGCTCACCGCCTGAACGGAAACGCCTGCGGCATCGCGTAATTCGGCGAATGATGCGGCGATGGCATCCGTTGCCTCATGTGGGTCGTTGAAGGTCCGGTCGTCGGCGAGTACCGCGACGCCCAGCCGGTCCACATAGCTCCACACGGTGATGTTCACCGGGGCACCGGGCGAAAGCACGCCGGTGGAATAGATCTCGCTCACGGTCGCGCCGCCGAAGTGACCGCGCTCGCGCGGCCCGACCACGCTGGACACCGCGACGTTCATCAACTTGTTCGGGGCTTCGCGCCGGCCCAGCCACCGGAATGCGGCCGGGGCGAAGGCGGTCGGAAGATAGGCCATCATTTTCCCGTAGAGTTCCGGACCCATCACTTCGTGGTCTTCCTTGGCGATCTTGGTGGCCAGCGACACCAACCGGGCCCGTTTTATCGGGTCGCCGACGTGGACCGGCAACGAGATCATCAGCCCGCTGATCTCGTTGCCGGTGATCCGGTCCGATTTGTCGGTGGCGGTGGGCACCGAGGCGATGATCGGGCGTTCGGCCGCCCCGTCATAAGCCAGCAACAGGGTGCGCAATCCGCCGGTCGCCATCGCCAGCACCACGTCGTTCACCGTGCTGCCCAGTGCCTTTGCCGTCGCTTTGACCTCGGGTAACGGCAACGACGTGCTGGCGAACCAGCGCGTCGGGGAGACGACATGGTTGAGGAAGGTCGGCGGTGCGTCGAACGCGTCGGCCAGGTCGGGGTGGCCGCCGCGCTGTCGGGACCGGCGGCGCACCCGCATCATCCCGACGGTCGCGTCCCTGAGCAGCCTGGGCAGTTCGGCGATCTGCCGGACATGGTCGCGCGCCGCCGCGCGCAGCAGGGCAGCGTCGGACATTGTGACGCCGGCTTCGTCGTTGTCGCGCTCGTCGGTGCGTCCGTCCCGCAGATCCATCGCGCGGGCCAGCAGGTTGACCGAGGCGACCCCGTCGGCCAGGGCGTGGTGAACCTTGCCGATCAAGGCGAATCGGCCACCGGCCAGCCCCTCGGCGAAGTGAAACTCCCACAGCGGGCGACTGCGGTCCAGCGGAGTAGATGCAATCTCGCCGATCACCTGATCGAGTTCGCGCCGGCCGCCCGGTGCAGGCACCCGCACCCGCCGCAGGTGATAATCCAGGTCGACCTCGCAGTTCTCCTGCCACATCGGGCGATGCAGCTTCCAGGGGATGTCAACCAGCTTGTAGCGCAACGGTTCTAGCAGATGCAGCCGACGACGCACGTGATGCCGGAACGCCTCGAAACCGAATTCGTCGTCGTAGTCGGCGGGATCGATGATGGCCACCTTCAGCGTGTGCGTGTGCAGGTTGGGCGTCTCGCTGTAGAGCAGCATCGCGTCCATGCCGTTGAGTCGCTTCACACGCCACCTCGCCTCGTTGACGCGTTCGGGCCAACAACTATGCCGCGGGCCCCGCGCCGCCGAAGTGGATTGGCGGTCATCGCATCGGAGCGGCCCGGCCGGTCCGCGGCCCCGGACATCGTCAGCCCAGGATCGGGAACCGGCGCTGCCCGGCCAGCCGCTTGAGCGCGGCTTCCATGACGGCGCGTACGTGGGCGTCGACCTCGTTGATGTCGGGGTCGTTGCCGAAGCGGGCGGTGATGTCGATCGGCTCGAGAACCTCGGTGACGATCTTTGCCGGCAGCGGCACGTTGGGCGGGAAGATCACGCTCAGCCCGAACGGGAACCCGACGCTGATCGGCAGGATGTCCATCCGGGCCTTGGTTAGCCCCAGCTTGCGGGCCAGCCAGTTGCCCCGGGTCAGGAACAGCTGGGTCTCCTGGGCGCCGATAGACACGGTGGGCACGATGGGTACCCCGGCTTCGATGGCGGTCCGCACGTAGCCGGTGCGGCCGTTGAAGTCGATGGTGTTCGCGCTGAAGGTCGGCCGGTAAGAGTCGTAGTCGCCGCCGGGAAACACCAGTACTACGGCGCCGGAATGCAGGGCGGTGGCGGCGTTTTCGCGACTGGCCTCGATGACCCCGAGACGGCGCAGCCAGCCGTCCAACGGCCCTATGAACAGGCCGTAGTGGCCCAAGGTGTAGATCGGGCGGTCGTAGCCGAACCGGTTGTAGAACGCGGGGGAGAAGATCAATACGTCCGGGGTCAGCATGCCGCCCGAGTGGTTGGAGACCACCAGCGCGCCGCCAGAGGACGGCATGTTGTCGATGTTTCGCACCTCGGCCCGGTAATACCGTTTGATGGCCGGGCCGAGCACCTTTACGACTTGTTCGGTGAGAGCCGGATCCCATTTGGCGGTCTCGTGATTGTCCGCCGCGTCCACACCGTTGCCGTTCATCGCTCCCCGCTGTCTGTTTCCGCTCTTTGCTATTTGTTGCCGGTGTGACGCCGGTCTCAAACCTGGCCTGCTGTTCGGAATATGTTACTCTCCATTTAAGAGAATGTCATATTCGTTTGCTGGAGGGTGAACGCGCATCGGGGGAGCATGTCCGAAAAGGTTCTGGTTAGTGGGGGTTTCGGGCTCGTCGGCTCACAGACGGTGCGCCGACTGGTTGCCGACGGCCATCGCGTGGTAGCGACCGACCTGGGTACCGCCGCCCAGCGCAAAGCGGCGCGGGCGCTGCCGGCCGGCGCCGCGGCGCATTGGGCGGATCTGACCGACCCGGGTCAGGTCGACCGTCTGCTCGCCGAGACGTCGCCTTCGGCGATCGTCCACCTGGCCGCGGTGATCCCCCCGGTGATATATCGCCAGCCCGCTCTGGGCCGGCGAGTCAACGTCGATGCGACCGTCACCTTGTTGCGCGCGGCGCAGTCGCGGCCACATCCGGTGCGGTTCATTCAGGCCTCGAGCAACGCCGTGTACGGCGCGCGCAACCCGCACCGCCACCACGAGTTGTTGCGCCCGGACTCCCCGATGAAGCCGGCCGACCTCTACGGTGCGCACAAGGCTGAAACCGAACAGCACGTCCGGTCCTCGAATCTCGAGTGGGTCATCCTGCGGCTGGCCGGGGTGATAAGCGTCGAACCGGACGCCATGCCGTTCAGCGTCGATGCGTTGTTCTTCGAAAACGCCTTGCCCACCGATGGCCGAATCCATACCGTCGACGTCCGCGATGTCGCGCGCGCGTTCGCCGCCGCGGTCACCGCCGACGTGGCCGGCGAGACGCTGTTGATCGCCGGTGACGAGTCCCACCAGCTGCGGCAGGGGGAGGTCGGCAAGGCGCTGGCCGCCGCGCGTGGTCTGATCGATGTCTTGCCCGCGGGCCGACCGGGTGATCCGGACAGCGACGAGGATTGGTTTGTCACGGACTGGATGGATACCGTTCGCTCGCAGCAGATCCTGCAGTTTCAGCACCACTCGTGGCCGGACATGCTCGCCGAGATGCGAGCCACCGCTGGGTGGCGGCGCTACCCGATGCGGCTGATCTCTCCGCTGGCCCGGCGGTTTCTCAAAAGCCGTGCGGCCTATCGGAATACGCCCGGGTGCTACGCCGATCCGTGGGGCGCGATCCGGGCCAAATTGGGCGAGCCGCGCCCGGATGGTCATGCGAGCGGAGTTTAGACCGCTAGGAGGTCAGTCGGCGTAGCGCAGCAACGCCTGTTCTGTGGAAGGCAGTTCGCTGGCGAGGCTCAACTCTTCAATGAGCTCAGTGGCGTCTGCGATGCTCCGGTCGACGAACGCGGCGAAATCGCTGAACGAGATGTCGTCTCGGATCCACTGCGACTTGCGGGCCTCCACACCGATGCGCCGTGGGTCCGACGATCCGTGCACGATCGCGGTGACTTGGCGATCTTGACGGTTCCACCTGTCGCAGAAGTACGTCAGCCAGGGACGGTCGGTTACCGGGAAATAGCGGCCGGGAGTGACTCGGATGATCAAAACATCGTCGTGCCCGGGAGAAATCTCGAGATGAACATGCAAGCGCTGCGGAGCGCTGGTCACAAAAAAGTATTCGCCGTCGTGGTGGCCACGGAAATAGCGCAAATAGCGCCGGCCACGGGTGCACAGGTAACGTTCGACCAGCTTCGCGCACGTATGTTCATCCGTCATGACGTTGATGTTGCAGCCACTGACTTGGGGAATGCTTTGAGCCAAGCCATGCGGCAGCCAAGAATCTGTTGAGAATTCGCTGAGTGATCGTCGTCCAGCTGGACCTACACCGCACTCTCAGGTGGGCTGGCGCCGTTCCACGATACCGGCGCCGGGGGCGGCCATCGCGCGCGGCAAAGTGACCGAAAACCGGTACCGCTCGGGGCGGTAGTGGAACTCTACAACCTCGAGGGGCTTGTCGTCGTGGCCGTAGCTGGTGCGTTCGAGCACCAGCACGGGAGAACCCAGCGGCAGGTTCAGGGCGCCGGCCACGTCCAGGGACGCGCCGGCCGCGTGAATCTCGTAGGTGGCCCGGGCAATAGGGACGTGCAGCCGCCGCTCCCACATGGTGTAGGTGCTTTCCATTGCCTGCGCAGTCTGTGTGTCGGTCGCGCTGTGCAGCAGTGGTTCCACGGCTGCGCCCAGTGTCGGCGGAAGGTAGGCGATCATCAGGGCCAGCGGCTGGTCGCCGTCGCGGAAACGCCGGTGCACGCATAGCACTTTGGGCAGGCTCAGTGTCTCGGCAATTCGCTGCGGCGCGTCAGTCACACGATGCGACAGCACGTCGACATTCGGCGTGATGCCGGAGCCAGCAAGTACCTCGGTGATGGTGCGGACACCGGGCCCCAGTTCTTGTTTGACCGGATTGGCCACGAAGGTGCCCAGGCCTTGCTTGCGTACCAGCCAGCCTTGGCGTTCCAGAAGCCCGACCGCCGCGCGCACCGTCACCCGACTGACCCCGGTGCGATCGACGAGTTCTCGCTCGGTTGGCAATCGCGCGCCGCGGGGCAGACGCTGTTTGACGATGGCCGCTTTGAGAGCTTCGGCGAGTTGGGTGCTGGCAGGCACGCTACCGCGTGATATTCGGAGGTCGGCTTGGTCGAGGTCCAGCTGATCAGGAGCCACGAGATGTATTAAAACGTCCTATCTGCCGGCCGTAAAGCAATGCCCGGGCACAACCCCGCACCAGGAGCGCGGATTAGTCTGATACCGAATGGTTTTCGCGCCAGCCGCTGGACGAGTAAGCGACAGCGGTGCTGTGCGGGTCAGGAGGATCAGGGTGGCGATCACCGTGGAACGGTTCGACCACATTGTCTTGAATTGCGCGGACGTCGAGGCCAGCGCCGCTTGGTACGAGCGGGTGCTGGGCATGCGGCGCGAGACGTTCGGACCGTCGCAACGAACGGCGCTGTGCTTCGGGAATCAGAAGATCAATCTGCGACCCGTCGGCGCATTGGCCGACGACCCCGACTGGTTCACCGGGTCGGTCGAAGCTGCCGGTTCGGCAGACCTGTGCTTCATTACCCACGCCAGCCCAGACGACGTCCACGCCCATCTCGCAGCCTGTGGCGTCGACGTGATAGCCGGACCGGTGACCAAGGTGGGAGCGCTGGGTGAGATGACCTCGCACTACTGCCGTGACATCGACGGAAACCTTATCGAGATCGCTGTCTACTGAGACCCGTCCAGGGGATACAGCGCGGGAAGATTGATCACGATGGCTTCCTGGGTGCTGCGCGCGATCACCACCTCGGCGGTGGTAGTCGGATCGGGATTTTCCTCCCGATGCGGCAGATACGGCGGGATGAAGACGTAGTCGCCGGGTTCGGCGAGGATACGGACCTCCCCGGTGCCGTCATGGAACACGAACTCCGGGTTGCCACTTCGCACGTAGATGGCGGTCTCCGAGTCGCCATGATGATGATTGTCCGAAGCTGATTGCGGTGATGCGTGCGTCTCGCCCATCCAGAGCTTCTCGGCGCCGACCGATCGGCCGGACAAGGCGGCGAAGCGCCGCAGCCCCTCCGACTGTGCGGTATCGGAGCTGATCTCCGACGCCTTGATGTGTCGTACCCGGTTACGTGCGACCGGTTTCGCCGTGTCGTCGAAGTCTGGATGGAATCCGTCTGCGGTGGCCATGGCTCGATTATCGTCTGGACCCGAGTTGCTCGGCGAGCTGACGCATATCGCTGACGACGATGTCCGGCTGCGGCAAACCGTGGACCGGCAGCGGCGCGTTGCCGCGTCGGGTAATGAGGGCACCGCCGAAGCCGACCTGCTGCGCACCGATCGTGTCCCACACATGCGCGGCGACCATCATGCAGTCGGCGGGGGCCACCCCGAGTGTCTGGCACACGTACCCATACACCTCAGGCGCCGGCTTGAAGGCACTGCGCGCATCGACGCTGAGTTGGTGTTCGAAAAAGCCGGCCAGCCCCGAATGCTGCAGCGCGGTAGGCCCATTCGGATTGGGCGGCGAGTTAGTCAGGGTAACAAGCCGGAAACCGTTGTCCCGCAGCGCGGTAAGCCCCTCGGCGGCATCGGGATGCGCCGGCATGGTCAGCAGTGCGGTCGTCAGGCGGTCCAGGTCGTTTTCGGTGACGTTCACCCGGTAGACGTCGCCCAGCATGCGCAGCACTCCCTGGGCCAGCACCGGAAAGGTCACATAGTTACCGGCCAGGGTGATGGTCATCGAGTACATGACCAGTTGCGCGAACCACTCACGCAGTATGCGTTCGTCGCCGAACAGCTGACCGAAAAGCGGTGCGAGGGAATCGATATCGATCAGCGTCTCGTTGACGTCGAAAACGAGGACGGATGGTTTGGGCATGTCAGGGCTCGGTCTTCTTCGGCGCGGGTAGGTCCGGCCGCAGATACCCGGCCAGACAAAGCGCGATCAATGCCATTCCGGCTGCCGGCCACCAGAATGCTAAGACGGCCGCCGTGGCGAAGACGCCGATGGTGAAGAACGATCTCATCTGCAACAGTTGACGCATGCGCTGCGTGAGGTCCGCATGGGCGGGCCGATCGACGACTTCTTGACAGAGCGCCAGATAGGTGATGTTGACGAGCACGAACACCGACGCATACAAGGTCACGGGCGCGGCGGCCAGCCGGCTGTCGGCGATCCACTCGGTGGTGATCGGAATGAGTGACACCGAGAACAGGTGCGCGAAGTTCGACCACACCAATCGCGGTGTTGCCACCTCTGCATAGCCGAACAAGTGGTGATGGTTCACCCATACGATCGCGATGAACACATAGCTGACCACATAACTGAGACCGGTGGGCCACTCCGGCAGTAAAGCGCTGAACGTGTATGCCTTGGGTGGTTTGAGTTCCAGCACGAGGATCGTAATGAGTACGGCGAACACGCCATCGGAGAATGCTCCTACCCGTTCGGGACCGGTCTTCCGTGCAGCCAATGCGTCTCCTCAGCCCCGGTGGTGATTGCGTTCCTGCAGTACCCAAGTGTTGCCGTCGGGATCACGGAAGTCCGCGAAACTGGCGTAATCCGCGCGGTCCGGATCGATACCCGAAAGGAACGCACCGCGCCAGCCTCCTTCGGTGTCCTTATGGCGGATCGGGCTGACGGTTACTCCGCGACCGGTCAATTCAGCGTGACAGTCCTCGATATCACGCACCACAAGGTAGAGGTTGCGCAGCGACCCGGGTGGCGCGTCGGTCAACCCAATCCCGAATTGAATGGAGGTGCCCGACCCGTCGGGCGTCAGCTGGATGACTCGAAACTGGGGTGTGGGCGCGTAATCGACGTCGAGGTTGAAGCCAAGCCGATCGCGGTAGAACCGCAATGACCGATCGGGATCCGTGACGGGCAGGATGACGACTTCGATGCAGGCCTTCATGACGTACTCCCGGGCGGCTTCTTGCCGAAGATCTCGTCGGTGTCGAGGCCGCGGTCGACGCCGTGCGGGATGACGGTCTGGCCGGGTTCCAGCTGAAGTTGTTTGCCGTCAAGGTGCACGTCGATTTTGTCCGGTTCGAAGGACACCAGGTTGCGGACCCGTGCCACCTCGGTCCAAGCATCGACATAGGACCATGCTGCGCGCTGGCGGTTGCCGATGTCGTAGTAAGAGCAGATTCCCTTATACGGGCAAAACGTCTGTATCTCAATGGGTTTGAGGGCGGACTGGTCGATATCCTCGCGCGGCACGTACCAGCGTGGCGCAAAACCGGATTCATACAGCGCCAAGGGCCGATGGGTATCGGCGATCACCTGTTCGCCGTCCATCACAACGAGATGTCTTGTGGTAGCGCGGATGTCAATGCGATGGTACGCGTCGGCGGCGTGCCCTACGATTCGTTCATCTTCTTCGTAGAAGGCATCCATAGCGCGCCAGGCGAACGCCACCCGGCTGTCGAGAACCGCCGCATGAGGCGCGAGTTCGGTATGCTGCCACGCGGCGTGGTTAACTTGGTGCCCGGCGGCTTTGACGGTAAACCACTGTGTCGCGCCCAGATCGCGGTGTTGGGTAACGCGGTCCTCGGCGACCAAGAATTCGGCGTCGATATCACCGCGCGGAAAGTAGGCGACGGGGTAGCGGCCCGGCTCATGCAACAGGATCACGTCTTCGGTGTCGGCTATCCATTTGTCCGCGAAGCGGACTCTCATACGTCGCCGTAGCGGCTCGGCGAACAGCAGCCGTGCCGGTAGCGGCTGCTCTGTCACGAAGTGTCCCACCGATCCGGTCGCAAGCGGACCCTGCTGCCATGCCAGCCCCATCGTCGTGTCCCTTCTTCATCTGCCGGAGCCCGCGGTCGCGTCACTGCATGACGACGACCATCTTTCCGCCGGCTTCTCCGGCTTCCATTACTCGGTGCGCTTCACGGATCTCGTCGAAAGAGAAGATGTGCGATGGCTTTGCATCCAGTTCTCCGTCGGCAACCTGCCGGGCGATGTCTTGCAGAGGTACGTCGGACAGCGGGAAGCCCGGTGTCCCAAAGACGAAGCTGCCGAAGAAGTTCCAATTCACACCACTGGCCATGCGCAGTAGCGGGTTGAAGTCACCGATGGGATCGAGTCCGCCCAGCCATCCGGCCAGGCACGCCGTGCCGCCGCGGCGCAGCATGTCGAGGGAGTCGAGGATGGTGCTGTTGCCGACCAAATCCAGGACGGCATCAATGTGTTTGGCTTCGGCGATGTGGGCGGCGAGGTCGCGCCGCTCGACCTCGACGCGCGAAGCGCCCAGCTCCTGCAGCATCGGGAAGCGACCGCTGCTGCGTGCCGTGGCGATGACTCGCGCGCCGGCGGCGACGGCCATCTTGAGGGCGGCTTGCCCGAATGATGATGTCGCGCCGCGTAACACCAGTGTTTGTCCGGATTTCAGATTGAGGTTGCGGAACAGGCATGTCCAGGCGACCGCATAAGTCTCGGGCAGCGCAGCCAAATCCGACCAGGGCAGCTCCGATTCGATGAGAGCGACATTCGCTGCGCGCACCCGAGTGTATTCGGCGTAGCTGCCGTTGATAGTCCGGCCAAGGCCGCCCATGAGTGCTGCCACCTTGGCGCCGACCGGGAACTCACCGCCGGGGCACGAGTCCACAATGCCGACGCATTCGATTCCGCTGACCTCGGCAGCCTCCGCCCATTCCCCTCGTCGCATGTGGAGTTCGGCGTGGTTGATGCCGAATCCTTTAACCGCAATGACGACTTCGCCGTCTTTGGGCAGCGGCTTGGGGATGTCGGTGTAGACCAGGCTGTCCAGGCCGCCGAACTTGTCCAGGATGATTGCCCGCATGGTTTCCCCGCCGGGTTGTTCGCGTACCACTGCGGGCGCGGTGGGCAGCGGGGGCGAATCGGTGGCAGCCACTTACTGCCCCTCCCAAATCGTTAGCAGTACTCAGTTTATCGACACCGAATGGGCCAACTGACCCAATATTATGGGCGCAGCTACCCACCATGTCCAGGGCGATGGCGCCGTCAGGATGCGCGGCGACGGCGCGACGACGCGGATCGCCCGGGGCGCGAGGGCGTTTGGGTCGCAAACGACCGGACATAGTCGACGGCGGCATGGACCGCGGCCCGCAGTGGCTGCGGATCGCCGGTGGCGTGGGTCAGCATTGCGCCGCCCTGGTGCGCGGCGACCAGCGCTACCGCCAGATGTCGGGGATCGGCTTCCGGGCGCAGGTCACCGCGATCGCGCATCGTTTCCAGGCCGGACCGAAACAGCTCGATCCATTGGTCGTAGCCCGCGGAGAGGTCGTCGTGTATGTCGCTGTCGGCCTCGATCAATTCGCCCGCCAGGGACCCGTAGACGCAACCTCCGACTCGGTAGACGGCGTCGATCTCGGACACGCAAGTATCGGCCCACGCCTGCAGGGCCTCGAGGCTGTCGAGTCCGGCGAACCGCGGTTGGGTGTGGAACACGCGCACGTCATTGCGACGCGCCTCGACGACCTGTCGGGTCAGGTCCCGCTTATCGCGAAAGTAATGCGCGATCTGGGACCCGCCCACCGCGGCGGCGCGCCGCACCTGATCGATGCTGGTGTTGGCGATGCCATGCTCGAACATCAGCCGGGCAGCGACCTCGATGATGCGCGTGCGGGTAGCCAGTCCCTTGCGGGTGAACCGCGATGGATTCTCTTCGGTCATGGCGGCAACCTTCGGCGCGGACGGGTCAGCTGGCTTGTCGTGCCGGGCGACGGCCCCGCACCCGGCGCGGTGGACGGGGCGCTCGCTCCGCGCTGTCGGTGGCGAACATGCGCAGGTAGTTCACCGCGAATCGAATCGCGTCGGCGTGCGGCCACTCCTCTTGATAGGTGAAGGTCAACACGCCGCCGCCTTGATGCGAGGCGACGAGCACCCAGGCCAGTTGCCGCGGGTCGGCATCGGGAATCAGCAATCCCGCGTCTTTCATCCGCTGAATTGACTTCTCCAGCAACTCGATCCACTGCCGGTAACCAGCCGCCAGCGCGTCGCGCGTCGTGTCGTCGGACTTCGCCAGCTGGGCGGTCAGCGCGTGGTAGGTCGGCGTGCCGGAGCAACCGATGCGGCGTAGGTAGCGCATGTTGAGGTCGATCCACCGCTCGAAGTCGTCGAAGGACGCCAGGCCCCGAAGCGTGGGCTGCCGGTGAAAGTCCAGCACCACGCCGATCTGGCGTCGGATCACCGCGCGGATCAGCGCTGCCTTGTCGGCGAAATAATGGGCAAGCTGTGACCCGCTGACCGAAGCCGCCCGGCGCACGTTCTCCATATTGGCCGCCGCCAGGCCCTCGGTGACGATCAACTGGGCGGCGGCCCGCACGATCCGATCGCGGGTGGCTCGCCCCTTGGCGGTCAACCGTTGTTCGTCGTGACCATCGGGATGGGCCATCGCGTCAGGCTAACCCCGGAGTGCCCGCGGTTATGGGATCTCCAGCCCATAGAAAAAGTTCGACATGACCAGGTCGCTGAGTCGCCGCGGGCCGTCATTACGCCGCGGGAAACTGCTTAGCGAGGAAGTTCCGGATCAACCGGGTGACGTCCTCGCCGGCGGACTCCAGCAGAAAGTGCCCACCCTCGAGCAAGTGGATCTCGGCGTCGGGCAGGTCGTCGGCGAACGCTTCGGCGCCGGCCGGCCCGAAGATCTCGTCGCCACGGCCCCATACCGCCAGCAGCGGTACCCGGCTGGCGCGAAAGTAGTCGTGCAGCTGTGGGTACAGCGGGGAATTGGTGGCGTAATCGCGAAACAACTTCAGCTGCACCAGGTCGTTGCCCGGGCGGGACAGCAGCGCGTAGTCGTGGTGCCAGGACTCGGGGTCGACCAATGTCTCGTCGGAGACTCCGGTCAGATACTGCCAGCGGGTGGCGTCGAGGGTGAGGAACTGGCGCACCGGTGCCTCGGTCTCCGCCGTCTGCTCGTGTTGGTATGCCTGCACGACCTTCCAGAAGCTCTCGACGAATCCCGCGTCATAACCGTTGCCGTTCTGGCTGATGATCGCGGTGATCGCGGAGGGGTCGCGCAGCGCGAGCCGCCAGCCGATCGGCGCGCCGTAGTCCTGGACGTACATGGCGTAGCGGTCGACGCCCAGCGTTCGCAGCAGACCGGCCGTGAGGTCGGTCAGCGCGTCGAATGTGTAGTCGAACTCCTCAACCGGTGGGGCATCCGACAGCCCGAAGCCGAGGTGGTCCGGCGCGATCACGTGGTACCGCTCGGCGAGGGCCGGCACCAGGTGGCGAAACATGTACGAACTGGTGGGAAAGCCATGCAACAGAAGCACCGCGGGACCAGTTGGATCTCCGGCCTCGCGGTAGAAGAGCCGATGGCCGTCGACGGTGACGTATCGATGGTGGACAGCAGGCATGATGTTCCTCCTGACGCAACGCAATTCACCGCCGAGCGCCGCCGCGGCGCCCCGGTGGAGATGCGCGAAACCCATCGCGCAAAGGTTCTGGGTTGCTTGACCCAGTATGCATCAAATTGGCGGCGCGCAACAGCCCGTGCGGCGCAGGTGTTGCCGCTCGTACCCAGCTGACATATTCTGGGCCAACTAACCCAAAATAGCTCGGCTCGCGCAATATGGAGCTGGTTCGAGGTGACACGTGGGCAAGCTTGTTTCAGTCAACGTGGGCATGCCAAAGAACGTGCGATGGCGGGATAAAACCGTCTATACCGGAATTTGGAAGGCCCCGGTCGACGGCGCGGTGATGGTCCGGCGGCTCAACATCGACGGCGACGGTCAGGGCGATCTGGCCGGCCACGGCGGGGAGCAACGCGCCGTCATGGTGTATCAGAGCGAGTCCTACGACTTCTGGAAGACCTACCTGGCTCGCGACGACCTGCGACCCGGCGACTTCGGCGAAAACTTCACCATCACCGGTCTGGCCGACACCGAGGTCTGCATCGGTGACCGTTATCGCATCGGCGATGCCGAATTCGAGGTCACGCAGCCGCGTGTCACGTGCTTTCGGGTCGGCCTGCGCCTCGACGAACCCGACATGCCCAATCTGCTTGTCGCCCAGCATCGCCCGGGTTTCTACTTCCGTGTCCTCACCGAGGGGCACGTGCGCGCCGGCGACGACATCGTCCGGACCCGACGCGGCCGTCACGAACTCAGCGTCGCCGACGTCGACGCGTTGCTCTATCTACCCGACCGCAACGTCGAAACGCTGCGTAAGGCCATCGACCTGCCGGCGCTCAGCCCAGGCTGGCAGCAGTCTTTTCACGAACTGCTGGCGGCGCACGAAGGTGAGACCCCGGCGACGGCCCCGCCCATCGGAGTCGAACCCGGCTGGAAGGGTTTCCGCAACCTAAGGGTCAGTCGCACATATTGGGAGAGCCCACAAGTGCTCTCGATCCGGCTCGAGGCCGACGATCACCGCCCGCTGCCACCGGCGCTGCCCGGCCAGTACCTGACCGTCAAGGTGGTCGGCGCCGGTGATCCGGCACCGCTGCGCAGCTACTCGCTCTCGGACGATTCCTCGGCGGGTTCCTACCGGATCAGCGTGAAGCGCGAGGACCACGGCGTGGTGAGCCGGTGGCTGCACGCCAACATCCGTCCGGGATCGGTGATAGCGGCGGCCGCGCCGCGCGGCGACTTCTACCTCACCGACGACACCGGGCCGGTCGTTTTGTTTTCCGCCGGAATTGGAGCGACGCCGGTGTTGGCGATGCTGCACGCACTGTCGGCGGCGGGCAGCGACCGCGACATCTGGTGGTTGCACACTGCCCGCAATCGCGAAACCCAGGCTTTTGCAGTCGAAGTCGCGACCCTCATCGAGAAATTACCGCACGCCCGGCAACACGTCTTCTACACCGAAACGCAGGGCCGCCTGAACCGAGAGTCCATCGCGGCATTGGGCCTGCCAGCCAACGCCAGCGTCTACCTATGCGGCCCAACGCAATTCATGGCGGATATGCGTGATGACCTGGTAAGCATGGGATTCGACCCGGCCCGCATTCACAGTGAGCTGTTTGGCGCGCTGCCCGCGATCAACCCCGGCGTGGTCGAGGCCGGGGAACGCAAGCCGCCGCACCAACCCGCGGGGACACCCGGCACCGGGCCGCCGATCACCTTCGCGCGTAGCGGATTAACCGTCAACTGGTCACCCGGCTACCGAAGCATCCTCGATCTCGCCGAAGCGTGCGACGTGCCCACCCGCTTCTCCTGTCGAAGCGGAGTGTGCCACATGTGTGTCACCGGCGTCATCGCCGGCACGACCACATACGTTCAGCAGCCGCTCGAGCCGCCCGACCCCGGCTCAGTGCTCATCTGCTCGGCGGCTCCGGAAACGGAACTGGTGCTGGACATCTAGTCCTTATGCGGCAATCGCTGACTGCCCTCCGGTCGCGTGCAAGATAGCACCGTTGACGTAGCTTGCCTCCGGCGAGCCGAGAAAGACCACGGCTCTGGCGATCTCGCCCGCATCAGCCACGCGCCTCAGCGTGGTGATCGCCGCGATGGTGTCGAGCACACCCGGAAGGGCCGCAGCCCCAGGGGTGTCGGTCGGCCCCGCAGCCACCGCGTTCACCCGGACGCCCGACTCGCCGAATTCATCGGCCCACACGCGCGTCAGTTGCTCCAAGCCAGCTTTGGTGGCCCCGTAGATCCCGGCGCCGCGTGCTGCCACCGATGCGGCCAGGGTGCTCACGTTCACCACGGCGCCGTTACCCCGAGCGACCATGGCCGGCACCAACTGCTGCACCAAGATGTAGGGCGCACGCAGATTGACGTTTACATGTCTGGTGAAGGTCGCGTCGTCAGTCTCCGCGGTTGCGCCGAACTCGAAAATGCCGGCGTTGTTGATCAGGATGTCTACCGGTCCCGCCTCGCTGGCCAATCGCCGCACATCGTCCGCATTGTCGAGATCTGCGGCGACGAAACGTGCTTTACCACCGGCGTTTTCAATGTCCCGGACGGTTTTGGCGCCGCGTTCGGCGTCGCGACCGTGCACCACCACCTCGGCGCCGCGACTCGCCAGCTGCATCGCGACTTCCCGGCCGATACCTGATGTCGCGCCAGTCACCAATGCGATCGACCCGACCAATGTTGTTGCCATCGAAGCCCTGCCTTCAGGAGAGAAGTTCAATTGCTCTCCCGGTAACCCCGAGCCTCTCGGCGTTTATTCCTAGGGGCTGAGCGGAACCGCTGCCTCTGCGGTGTAGCACAGGAAGGTCAGCGTCTCCTGCAGATACAGCTGCACGGTGTCCGCATCGTGGCTGGTGTAGCCGATCGACACGTCGTGTCCGAGCTGCAGATCGAAGTCGCCGCCGCGAGTGGTCAGCACGAAAGCGCCGTCGATGGCCGGCGCCCAGATGATGTCTCCGGGAACCAGCCGGTCGATGTGTTCGAGGATGGGGTATCCGTGTTCGGTGGTCTCGCTGACCCTGGTGTAGACGTCGGCGGACAGCAGCACCGAGTAGGGACCGTCAACGCCGGCCAGGCGAAGCTCGGAGATCGCCTGGGTGATTACGTCGGGAATCTCGCGCGGGTCGGCGGGCAACGTCAGTGACTTATTCGAGCTGGCCGAGCGGATGCCCTCGATCGACGCGGCGGCATACCCCTCGAAAATGGCCCGATCTTCCACGAAGGCCAGCTTCTTGGCGGCTTCCTTGACCGGGTCCCAGTCGGAGTCGTTGGCGCCGCGCTCGACGTTGTCGATCTCGTAACGCGACAGAGTGAACGGAACCCTCAGTCGGACAAGGGGTTTACTCTCTCGCAAGTGAGCCTCCACGCCCTCGGTGGGTGATGCCACGTTCGCGAGCCGACCGGTGCTGACCGCGGCGGTGACGGGTCCACCGGGCTCGCTGACGTCGACGACCCGGCGTCCGGCGATGTGGCGCTTGAAGGTCCGGGCCGCCTCCAATTCGATTTCTTCCCAGGCGGCTTCGGTGACCGGGGCCAGGTCGCGGTAAAGGTTGTTCATGAAGTGATTCCTTTCAGGCTGCCGATCGAAAGTGAGCCGTTCTGTGCCGCAGGCCTTTCCGCCGCCGGCGCTGTGGGTAGCGGCGGGGGGTCATCGAGGAAGTCGACGGTGGGGGAGAAGAACAATCCGCCGGTGATGGCCGTGGAGAAGTCGAGGATGCGGTCGGTGTTGCCCGGCGGGTCACCGAGGAACATGTTGCGCAACATCCGTTCGGTGACTTGCGGTGTACGTGAATACCCGATGAAGTACGTGCCGAATTCGCTCTTGCCGAGCTCACCGAATGGCATGTTGTGCCGCACGATTTTCAGTTCGGTGCCGTCGTCGTCGGTGATCACGTTGAGGGCGATGTGGGCGTCGTCCGGCTTGATGTCGTCGTCGAGCTCGATGTCTTCCAGCTTGGTCCGGCCGATCACCCGCTCCTGCTCGGTGACCGAGATCGAATTCCACGCCGACATGTCGTGGACGTACTTCTGCACGTGCACATAGCAGGAGCCGGCGAAGTCGGGATCTTCGTCGCCGATCGCGGTGGCACTCACGGCCAGCGCGCCGTCCGGGTTCTCCGTGCCGTCCACGAAGCCGAGCAGGTCGCGATTGTCGAAGTAGCGGAAACCATGCACCTCGTCGACCACGGTGACCGCGTCGGCCATCGATCGCAGGATCCGGTCGGCCAGCTCGAAGCAGACGTCCAAGCTCTCAGCCCTGATGTGGAACAACAAATCGCCCGGGGTGGCCGGCGCGGTGTGCCGTGGGCCGGTCAGCTCGATGAACCGGTGTAGTTCGGCGGGGCGCGGACCGGAGAACAAGCGATCCCAGGCGTCAGAGCCGATCGAGGCGATCGCCGACAACCGTTTCTGCGGCTCGCGGAAACCGATCGCGCGCACCAGCCCGGAAATGTGCGGCAGCGCGTCGTGCACCGTCGCCTCGCCGCCGTCGTCGATGTTCACCACAAGGAAGATCGCCGCGGGCGTCAACGGCGCGAGGATGGGTTGCGGCTGGACGGGAGGCACGTTGGTGACCCTAGCGTGGCGACGGTGAGCGCCGGAAGCGGCGCGAGTAAGGAGCGCGCAATCGGCCCTAGCGTGGCGCCGGTGAGCGGCGGGAGTAAGGAGCGCGCAATCGGCCCTAGCGTGGCGACGGTGAGCGACGGTGAGCGGCGGGAGTAAGGAGCGCGCAATCGGCCCTAGCGTGGCGACGGTGAGCGACGGTGAGCGGCGGGAGTAAGGAGCGCGCAATCGGCCCTAGCGTGGCGACGGTGAGCGACGGTGAGCGGCGGGAGTAAGGAGCGCGCAATCGGCCCTAGCGTGGCGACGGTGAGCGACGGTGAGCGGCGGGAGTAAGGAGCGCGCAATCGGCCCTAGCGTGGCGACGGTGAGCGACGGTGAGCGGCGGGAGTAAGGAGCGCGCAATCGGCCCTAGCGTGGCGACGGTGAGCGCCGGTGAGCGGCGGGAGTAAGGAGCGCGCAATCGGCCCTAGCGTGGCGACGGTGAGCGCCGGTGAGCGGCGGGAGTAAGGAGCGCGCAATCGACCCAAGCGTGGCGACGGTGAGCGCCGGAAGCGGCGCGAGTAAGGAGCGCGCAATCGACCCTGCGTGAAGTGCGGGACGGCGGACAGCCATGATGTTCAACATGTCCGGCGGGCCTCGAAACCAGGAGAAGTCCTCAGCGAGCGCGCAAGGACTCTGCGATTTCATCGACGCCTCTCCGTCGCCATTTCATGTGTGTGCCACGGTGGCCGCTCGGCTGATCGCTGCCGGATACACAGAGCTGAGCGAGGCTGAACACTGGCCGTCCGAGCCGGGCCGCTACTTCACGGTGCGGGCGGGTTCGCTGGTGGCCTGGAATTCGGAAGGAGCCGACGGCCCGTTCCGAATCATCGGCGCGCACACCGACAGTCCCAACCTGAGGGTCAAGCAGCATCCCGACCGGGTGGTCGCCGGCTGGCGTGTGGTGGCGCTCGAACCCTATGGGGGCGCGTGGCTCAACTCGTGGCTGGACCGCGATCTGGGCATCAGCGGGCGCCTGTCGGTGCGGGCCGACGACGCAGACGGCGGAATCGCGCACCAACTGGTGCGGATCGACGAGCCGATCCTCCGGGTTCCGCAGCTGGCCATTCATCTGGCCGAGGACCGCAAGTCGCTGACGCTGGACCCGCAGCGACATGTCAACGCGGTGTGGGGCGTCGGGGATACGGCGCAGTCATTTGTCGGTTACGTCGCGGAGCGCGCGGGAGTGGCACCGAGCGACGTGCTGGCCGCCGATCTGATGACCCACGACCTGACCCCCGCCACGGTGATCGGCGCCGACGCGAGCCTGCTGAGTGCGCCCCGGCTGGACAACCAAGCCAGTTGCTATGCGGGGCTTGAGGCGCTGCTGGCCACGGAACAGGCCGGGCCCTATCTGCCCGTGTTGGTGGTCTTCGATCACGAAGAGGTCGGGTCGTCGTCGGATCACGGCGCGCAATCCGACCTGCTGGGCACCGTGCTGGAGCGAATCGTGCTGGCGGCGGGCGGTAGCCGCGAGGACTACCTGCGCCGGCTGCCCGCCTCGTTGCTGGCCTCGGCGGACATGGCACACGCCACCCACCCCAACTACCCGGAGCGGCACGAACCAAGCCACCCCATCGCGGTCAACGCCGGACCGGTGCTCAAGGTGCACCCGAACCTGCGCTACGCCACCGACGGTCGCACCGCCGCGGCATTCGCACTGGCCTGCCGGCAGGCCGGAGTGACGTTGCAGCGCTACGAGCACCGGGCCGACCTGCCATGCGGATCGACGATCGGACCGTTGACCTCGGCACGGACCGGCATCCCCACCGTCGACGTCGGCGCGGCGCAACTGGCGATGCATTCCGCGCGCGAGTTGATGGGCGCTCACGACGTATCCGCCTACGCGGCGGCGATGCACGCCTTCCTGTCGCCCGACTAACGGCATAGGGTCTGCCGATATGGCGCTCAACCTGGAGATGTTGACCTTCGATTGCAGCAACCCGGCGAAACTGGCCGGCTGGTGGGCGGAGCAGTTCGACGGGACGACGCACGAGGTGCTGGCTGACGAGTTCACCGCCGTGACCTTCGCGCAAGGGTTGCGGCTCGGGTTCCAGAAGGTGCCCGACCCGACGCCGGGAAAGAACCGCGTGCACCTCGATTTGAGCGCGGCCGACGTCGACGCCGAGGTGTCGCGGCTTACCGCGGCCGGAGCCACCGAGGTCGGCCGGCACCAGTTCGGCGACAGCTTCCGCTGGGTGGTGCTGGCCGACCCCGAGGGCAACGTGTTCTGTGTGGTGCGTCAGTAGCCGTAGCTCAGCGCTGACCTACGAAAGCGGGGTCGTAGCGGATGACGTTCTCCACCACCATGCCGTTGCGGGTACGGACTCGGTCGATGCCGCGGATGTGGAACGGTCCGTCCGGACCGGTGCCGTGACCGACGTAGTGCAAGAACACCAGTTCCTCACCCTGGGCGGCCGCGGGGACGGTAGCACTGTCGATCACCTCGAGCCGCAAATCCGGTGCGGCCTCGAGCAATTCGGCGATTTTCGCCGTGTATGCCTTGATCCCCTGGACCGGCTCCGGATCGCCCGGCCAGTAGCCGACGATGTCCTCCGCGAGGATGTCGAAGCCGCGCGACACGGTGGGGGCAGCCCAGTATGCCGCGAAAACCTCGGCGCTGAACTTCGGCGCGGATTGGACGTCCGTCATGGTTCCTCCTCAGATCGGGCGCTCCGATCGAGCGCGTACAGCAAGCGTGTCGCTGGGCTGTGCGCCCCGCAATTACCTCCGAGGTCATCGCCGTGAGTCGCCGGCGTGGTTACCGTTGCCTGGTGAGCCATGCGGCGGTCGGTGAGTTGTTGCGGGAATGGCGCACGCGCCGACGGGTGAGTCAGCTCGACCTGTCGCTGAGTGTCGGTGTATCGGCGCGGCATGTGAGCTTTATCGAGACGGGACGCTCACGCCCCAGTCCGGAAATGGTGCTCACCCTGGCCGACGGCCTCGACATCCCGCTGCGGGAACGTAACAGGCTGCTGCTCGCCGCCGGTTTCGCGCCGCGCTATCAATCGCGTCCGTTCGAGGATGCCGCACTCGCCCCGGCTCGGGACGCGGTGCAGCGCCTGCTCGATGCGCACCATCCGTACCCGGGCATCCTCATCGACCGGTGCTGGAACATCGTGGGGACCAACGCGGCAGCCTCCGCGCTGACCGCCGGCCTCCCCGAGGAGCTGCTGGGCCCGCCGGCGAACGTCTACCGGTTGTGCTTGCATCCCGACGGCCTGGCGGGGCGAACCCTGAATTTCCCGGACTGGGCCGGCTACCTGGTGCGCCAGCTGCGGCGCACCATCGCGCTCACCGGCGACGCGGGATTGACGGCGCTAGACGAGGAGGTACGCGACTACCCGGGGGTCGCCGCTGCGGCGGAAGCCCGGACCGCGCCCCCGGATAGCGCGTCGCTGCTGATCCCGTTCGTCCTCGACGTCGGCGGGGGCCGGCGGTTGTCGATGTTCACGACGCTGACGACGTTCGGGACGCCGCTCGACGTCACCCTCGCCGAACTGGCCGTCGAATTGTTCTACCCCGCCGACACCGAAAGCGCAGACCTGCTTCGCGGCGGGTAGCTCCTGTTAAAGCCGCACGTTCGCGACAAGCGTTAGGGCGGCGGCGGCGCCGGCACGCCCGCCAGCCCTAGACTGTCTGGCGTGACTGTCTCCGGGACGAGTGCGCGCACGCAGGCGATCGACACCGTCGAGCATGCCGCCACCACCCCCGACGAGCCGCAGCCCTTCGCCGAGTTGGGCCTCAAAGACGACGAATACCAGCGCATCCGCGAGATCCTGGGCCGCCGCCCCACCGATACCGAGCTGGCGATGTATTCGGTGATGTGGAGCGAGCACTGCTCCTACAAGTCCTCCAAGGTGCACCTGCGCTACTTCGGCGAGACCACCACCGACGCGATGCGCACCGGCATGCTGGCCGGCATCGGCGAGAACGCCGGTGTGGTCGACATCGGCGACGGCTGGGCGGTCACCTTCAAGGTGGAATCACACAACCACCCCTCCTACGTCGAGCCCTACCAGGGCGCGGCCACCGGCGTCGGCGGGATCGTCCGCGACATCATGGCGATGGGCGCGCGACCGGTCGCGGTGATGGACCAGCTGAGGTTCGGCGCTGCCGACGCGCCGGACACTCGTCGGGTGCTCGACGGCGTGGTCCGCGGCATCGGCGGCTATGGCAACTCGTTGGGCTTGCCCAACATCGGCGGCGAGACCGTCTTCGATGCGTGCTACGCCGGCAACCCGTTGGTGAACGCCATGTGCGTCGGCGTGTTACGCCAAGAGGACCTGCACCTGGCGTTCGCCTCGGGCGCCGGAAACAAGATCATTCTGTTCGGCGCCCGCACTGGGCTGGACGGCATCGGCGGTGTCTCGGTGTTGGCTTCGGACACCTTCGACAGCGAGGGATCCCGTAAGAAGCTGCCGTCCGTTCAGGTGGGCGACCCGTTCATGGAGAAGGTGCTCATCGAGTGCTGCCTCGAGCTGTACGCGGGTCACCTGGTGGTCGGTATCCAGGACTTGGGTGGCGCTGGATTATCCTGCGCCACTTCGGAATTAGCGTCGGCAGGCGACGGCGGGATGGCAATCCAGCTGGAAAGCGTGCCGCTGCGCACCACCCAGATGACCCCGGCGGAGATCCTCTGCAGCGAGTCCCAGGAGCGGATGTGCGCCGTGGTGACCCCGGAGAACGTCGACGCCTTCTTGGCGGTGTGCCGCAAATGGGACGTGTTGGCCACGGTGATCGGCGAGGTCACCGACGGTGACCGGTTGCGGATCACCTGGCAGGGTGAGACGGTCGTCGACGTCCCGCCGCGCACCGTCGCCCACGAAGGCCCGGTCTACCAGCGGCCGGTCGCGCGCCCGGAAGCCCAGGACGCCCTGAACGCGGACAGCTCGACGCGACTGCCCCGACCGGCCACCGGTGACGAGTTGCGCGCCACTTTGCTTGCCCTGCTGGGCAGCCCGCACCTGTGCAGCCGGGCATTCATCACCGAGCAGTACGACCGCTACGTGCGGGGCAATACCGTGCTCGCCGAGCACGCGGATGGCGGCGTGCTGCGCGTCGACGAGTCCACCGGTCGCGGCATCGCCTTGTCGACCGACGCATCCGGGCGCTACACCAAGCTGGATCCCTACACCGGTGCCCAGCTCGCGCTGGCCGAGGCCTACCGCAACGTGGCCGTCACCGGCGCCACCCCGGTCGCGGTGACCAACTGCCTGAATTTCGGCTCCCCTGAAGACCCCGGAGTCATGTGGCAGTTCTCGCAGGCGGTGCGGGGCCTGGCCGACGGCTGTGTGGCGCTTGGGATTCCGGTCACGGGCGGCAATGTCAGCTTCTACAACCAAACGGGTTCGGCAGCGATCCTGCCCACCCCGGTGGTCGGAGTGCTCGGCGTCATCGACGACGTCGCCCGACGCATCCCAACCGGTCTGGGCACCGAGCCGGGGGAAACCCTGATGCTGCTTGGCGATACGCGCGACGAGTTCGATGGTTCGATCTGGGCGCAGGTGACCGCTGATCATCTTGGCGGGATGCCGCCCCGGGTCGACCTGGATCGGGAAAAGCTGCTGGCCGAGGTGCTGCGCGCGGCTTCGCGCGACGGCTTGGTGTCCGCTGCACACGACCTGTCCGAAGGAGGCCTCGCGCAGGCTGTCGTCGAAGCCGCGCTGGCCGGCGAAACAGGTTGCCGCATCGTGCTTCCCGAGGGCGCTGATCCGTTCGTGACGTTGTTCTCCGAGTCGGCGGGCCGCGTGCTGGTGGCAGTGCCTCGCACCGAGGAGAGTCGGTTCCGTTCGATGTGCGAGGCGCGGGGACTGCCCGCGGTGCGCATCGGCGTCGTGGACCAGGCCTCCGACGCGGTGGAGGTCCAGGGCTTGTTCACGGTTTCCCTTGCCGAGCTGCGCGAGACCTCCGAGGCGGTGCTGCCGCGGCTCTTCGGATGAGTGTTCGTAGCGGATCTTGATGTCCGCCAGTCGTTTTCGTCATGCTGGTGCAGTTTGTCTGGCTGCGGGCCTGGTTGGCTGGAGTTTCGTCAGTCCTCGGTTGCCGGCCCGGTGGCGGGCGGTGCTGCAGGCCGGCGTGGGTGGCGCGCTGGTGGCGATCACCCGTGCGCAACTGGGCCTGGCTCCGCCCCGGATATGGTCCGGTGTGCGGTGGGGGTCGTTGGCCGGATTCGCCGCGGCGAGTGCGGTCGGCGCGACCACCCTGCTGCCGCCGGCGCGCCGATCGATGGCCGACCGCGAACCGCCGGCGACGCCGCTGGACTGGCTGCTGCTGCGCATACCGGTGGCCACCGTGTGGTCGGAAGAGTCCGCATTTCGCGGAGCGCTGGCCACGGCCGGTTCCGCTGCTTTCGGTAGGCGCGGTGGACAGTTGTTGCAGGCCAGCGCTTTTGGCCTCTCGCACATCGCCGATGCGCGCGCGACGGGCGAACCCGTGATCGGCACCGTGCTGGTCACCGGACTGGCAGGTTGGCTCTTCGGTTGGCTGGCCGACCGTTCCGGCAGCCTGGCCGCACCCATGCTGGCGCACCTGGCAATCAACGAAGCCGGTGCGATCGCCGTGTTGGCCGCGAAGTCGCGCAACGGCGCCATCAGGGATTGATGGTGTAGTCACCGAGTTGGCGGCCCCACACGAAGTCGACCGCGAGTGGCGAGCCGACTTCGAAGTGGTTGTAGGGAGCCATGCTCGCGCCGGTGTCCATCACCAGGAAGGGGGCAGGCCACAATTCGCGGGTGATCTTCTGCCAACAGCCCGGTTGTCCGCCGGGGCCGCCCGTGGCGTTGGTCCGTGGCAGGTTTTCCGGCCAGATGTACGGGTTGGGGGCACCCGCGATGGCACCCGAGGCGTGGGCGCCCAGCGAGTAGCCGTTATCGCCCAAAGCGTTGTGAATCCGCGGCGCGACTTCGTCGAAATTATGTATGGTGCAATATATTTCAGGACTGTACTCGTCGAGTAGCTGGCTGCTGGGCACCAGGTCGGCGGCGCCGCGGGCCAAGTATGGCCCGCTGCGACCGAAGACGTCGGCGCCGGCGTTGCCCAAGCCGGCCGCCGCCAGCAGCGCGGCGTCCAGGTCGCGTTGCCGGCCGTTGAGCGTGCGGGCGGTGGTCACCGCGTGGTCGAGCGCGTCCCACAGGTCGGGCGAGGCCTGCGCATAGACATCGCCCAGGGCCGCGAACCGCTGAATGTCGTTGCGCAGGGCAGGCATTCGCGGATTCACGTCGTCGAGGACGGTGTCGCCGTGAACCAGTGAGACCCCGAACCTGTCGCCCAGCCCGGTCAACCCCTGAGCTGCAGCGCTGAGCGTCAGATTCACTTTGACCGGATCGATTTTTTCCGCGATCGAGGTGAGCGTCTCGAAGAGGGTGTTGAACTCGGTTGTCACCGACGTCGCATCGATGACGATAGACGGGGTGATTGATTGCGCCACGGGGTTTTTCGGTGCGCTCAACGCGACGTATTTATTGCCGAACACGGTCGTGGCCTTGATCGCCGCCGCCACGTTGGCCGGAATCCGGCTGACGTATTTCGGAGTGATGTCCAACACCACTTTGGCGGCCGGCTTGCCGTCATGCGCCGTCTCCGAAATGCTCGACACCCGGCCGATCTGTACCCCGTTGTAGGTGACCTTGGAACCGGGGTCCATCACCAAGCCCGCCCGGGCGGTCACCATGGTCAACTTCGTGGTCGGTGTCAGGTCGCCGCGAAACTGCAGATATAGGAGCAACGCGATCGCCCCCAGGACCACGATCGTCACCAGGCCGGCGGTCTTGTACGGCGGCCGCGCCCTTGAGCGACGGGGCTCCATGATTTTGAGACCCTAGGGTATGGCCCCCCGCGACAAAGCCGATCCGGCCAAGACCCGGCAGGCCGTGTCAGCAGTCGCGGACTGGCTACGCGACGAAGCCCATCCGGCGCCCGACCGGCAGGAATTGGCGACGGCCGTCCGGCTGACCGCCCGGACGCTGGCCGCAGTGGCGCCCGGACGAAGCGTGGAGCTGCGGATCCCGCCGTTCGTCGCGGTCCAATGCATCGCCGGGCCCACGCACACCCGCGGCACGCCGCCCAATGTGGTGGAAACCGATCCGCGGACCTGGTTGCTGCTGGCCGCCGGAATGTCGACGTTCGCCGAGGCGAAGGAGGACGGCACGCTGCGGCTTTCCGGCTCCCGAGCAGGTGAGATTGCCCACTGGCTACCCCTGTTCGATGTGAGCTGAAGATAACTCTGAAGTGCAGGTTTAGGGATTTGCGACGGCAATTCGTCGGTCAACACGCCCGGCGGATTCGTCGGCGTGGCGCCGGTGCCCGTAGACTCCGTTAGGTCACCAACCGTTCCCCGGGGAGCCGCCTAATCGTGACCGTCCAAGAACCCGAAGAGGACTTCAACGCACCCCGTGAAGAATGCGGTGTATTCGGGGTTTGGGCCCCGGGCGAGGACGTCGCCAAGCTCACCTATTACGGCTTGTACGCGCTACAGCATCGCGGTCAGGAAGCCGCCGGTATCGCCGTCGCCGACGGATCCCAGGTGCTGGTCTTCAAAGACCTGGGTCTGGTCAGCCAGGTATTCGACGAGCAGACGCTGGGCGCCATGCCGGGCCACGTCGCCATCGGACACTGCCGCTACTCGACCACGGGCGACACGACGTGGGAAAACGCCCAGCCGGTGTTCCGCAACACCGCCGCCGGCACCGGGGTTGCCTTGGGCCACAACGGGAACCTGGTCAACACCGCCGAGCTGGCCGCCCGCGCCCGCGACGAGGGGCTGATCGCCAAGCGCGCCCCGGCACCTGCGACGACGGACTCCGACATCCTGGGCGCGCTGCTGGCGCACGGCGCGGCGGATTCCACCCTGGAGCAGGCGGCTCTGGACTTGCTGCCGACCGTTCGTGGCGCGTTCTGCCTGACCTTCATGGACGAGAACACCCTGTACGCGTGCCGCGATCCGCATGGGGTGCGGCCGCTTTCGCTTGGACGGCTGGACCGCGGCTGGGTGGTGGCCTCCGAAACGGCGGCGCTCGACATCGTCGGCGCCTCGTTCGTGCGTGACATCGAGCCCGGGGAGTTGCTGGCGATCGACGCCGACGGCGTGCGGTCGACCCGTTTCGCCAACCCCACCCCTAAGGGCTGCGTCTTCGAGTACGTCTACCTGGCGCGACCGGACAGCACGATCGCCGGCCGGTCGGTGCACGCGACGCGGGTGGAGATCGGTCGCCGGCTGGCCCGCGAGCGTCCCGTCGACGCCGACCTGGTGATCGGGGTGCCCGAGTCGGGCACACCCGCCGCGGTCGGATACGCGCAGGAGTCGGGTATCCCCTACGGGCAGGGGCTGATGAAGAACGCCTACGTCGGGCGCACCTTCATCCAGCCGTCGCAGACCATTCGCCAGCTCGGTATCCGGCTGAAGCTCAACCCGCTTCGCGAGGTCATCCGGGGTAAGCGACTCATCGTCGTCGACGACTCGATCGTGCGCGGCAACACTCAGCGGGCACTGTTGCGGATGCTGCGCGAGGCCGGTGCCGTCGAAGTGCACGTGCGGATCGCGTCCCCGCCGGTCAAATGGCCCTGCTTCTATGGCATCGACTTTCCGTCACCGGCGGAGCTGATTGCGAATGCGGTCGAAGACAAGAAGGAGATGCTCGAGGCGGTTCGGCATGCGATCGGTGCTGACTCACTGGGCTACATCTCGCTGCGCGGGCTGATCGCGGCCTCCGAGCAGCCGGCGTCGCGGCTGTGCACCGCCTGCTTCGACGGCCAGTACCCGATCGAACTGCCCGGGGAAACCGCGTTGGGCAAGAACGTCATCGAGCACATGCTCGCCAATGCCGCCCGCGGCGCCGGACTCGACGACCTGGCGCCGGGCGAAGTGCCGGTAGTGCGCTGAGCGAACTCCGTAGCACTCCATCACCGACGTTTGATACCGGCCGTCAGCGCCGCCCGGTAGCCTTTATCGCGATGACGGATCCCGGAAAAGGTCCCGGACGCCACCAAGGCAGTCAGGGCATCACCTACGCGTCGGCCGGGGTGGACATTGAAGCCGGCGATCGCGCCGTCGAATTGTTCAAGCCGCTGGCGACAAAAGCCACGCGACCCGAGGTCCGGGGCGGCTTGGGCGGATTCGCCGGGTTGTTCGCGCTACGGGGCGATTACCGCGAACCGTTGCTGGCCGCATCCACCGACGGCGTCGGCACCAAGCTGGCGGTCGCCCAGGCGATGGACAAGCACGACACCGTCGGGCTGGACCTGGTTGCCATGGTGGTGGACGACCTTGTGGTGTGCGGCGCCGAGCCGCTGTTCCTGCAGGATTACATCGCGGTGGGCCGGACCGTGCCGGAACGCTTGAGCGCCATCGTCAGCGGCATCGCCGAAGGATGTGTGCGGGCCGGCTGCGCGCTGCTGGGCGGCGAGACGGCCGAACACCCCGGTCTGATGGAGCCGGACCACTACGACATCTCGGCCACCGGCATCGGTGTCGTCGAAGCCGACGACGTGCTGGGGCCCGACCGGGTCAAACCCGGCGACGTCATCATCGCGATGGGCTCGTCGGGCCTGCATTCCAATGGATATTCGCTGGCGCGCGCCGTGCTACTCGAAATCGACCGGATGAACCTCGAAGGCTACGTGGAGGAGTTCGGCCGCACCCTGGGTGAGGAGCTGCTCGAGCCCACGCGCATTTACGCCAAGGACTGTCTGGCGCTCACGGCCGAAACCCATGTCCGCACCTTCTGCCACGTCACCGGGGGTGGGCTGGCCGGCAACCTGCAGCGTGTCATCCCGCACGGGCTGGTCGCCGAGATGGACCGCGGCACCTGGACGCCCGCGCCGGTGTTCGCGATGATCGCACAGCGTGGCCGGGTGACGCGGGAGGAGATGGAGAAGACGTTCAACATGGGGGTCGGCATGATCGCCATCGTGGCTCCTGAGGACACCGACCGCGCCCTGGCCATCCTGACCGCACGGCATCTGGACTGCTGGGTACTGGGCACCGTCGGCAAAGGCGGAAAAGCGGGCCCGCGGGCCAAGATGGTCGGTCAGCATCCGAGGTTCTGAAAAGCCCGGAGTGCGCCTCAACTAACGCGGCGCCGGTGCAGTACGCATCGGCGCCGGGGCGTCGGTTCTAGGGCCGCCAGTTGTCCTGATCATCCCAGGATTCGTCGGAGCCATCGCTGTCCAGTTCGTTGGATTCGTCCGAACCCGTCCCTGACAGCTCGCGCTGAAGCCGCTGAAAGTCGGTCTGCGGAGAACTGTATTTGAGTTCTCGAGCAACCTTGGTCTGCTTTGCCTTAGCCCGGCCGCGGCCCATGGGGGAACCCCCTCGCGCAATAACGGAGCGGCCTAACGAGTAGGCGGCTCCGATCTCCTGGTGTCGTATTGTCCTGCCAAGCAGTTTACCGTGCCTCGCCACTGGGCGTTGGCGCCCCCTGCTCGCTGTGGCGGACGTTACCGTTCATTATCCCGCACCGCCCCGCAACCGTTCAACAGCCAACCGCCCGGCGCCGATTTGTTCGGTCGCGGGCACCGAATCTATATCGATTACCGCAGCCACCGAGGCCTCCGGTCCGGTCGCCAGTTCGGTCTCGGCGGGCAGCCCCCGCTTGAGCAGGGCCAGCGCTATCGGCCCGAGATCCACGTGGTCGACCACCGTGCCCAGGCGTCCGACGGTACGGCCCCCGGCCAGCACGGGATCACCGGTCGACGGCCGGTCCACCGACCCGTCGAGGTGCAGCAGCACCAGCATCCGGGGTGGTCTGCCGAGGTTGTGCACCCGCGCGACGGTCTCTTGCCCGCGGTAGCAGCCTTTGTTCAGGTGGACCGCCCCACCGATCCAGCCCACTTCGTGCGGAATTGTGCGCTCATCGGTGTCGACGCCGAGGCGGGGCCGCACGGCCGCGACCCGGTGGGCTTCGTAGGCCCACACCCCGCTGGGCCGCACTCCGGCCCGGGTCAAGCGATCCTGCCATTCAGCCACCCGGGTCCGCGGAACCAGCAGATCAAGTTCGATTTGGCCGGGCGGAGTGCCCGGCATCCGCCGCACGAAGCCGTCCTCGACCAGAGCCGCGGTCAGCTCGCCGGGCAACGCGTCCACCCCGAGCGCGTCGAGAACTGGCTGGTCAGTCAGCTTCGGGCCGAGTAACGACAGGACGGCCAGATCGGCGTCGGCCGGCGTCACCTCGGACCAGAACACCATCTTGCGCAGGTATGCCAGCAGCGGTTCCGCCCGCCACGGTTCGGTGTCGAGGTAGGTGGTGCCTGCCAGTTCGGTCTGGATCCAGTGATCTTCGACGCGGCCCTGGCCGTCGAGGCTGAGGTTCTGCGTGCTGGCGCCCTCGGGAAGGTCGCTGACGAACTGCGTGGAAATGCTGTGCAACCAGGTCTGCCGGTCCTTACCGGTCAACGTAAGAACGCCGCGGCGTGAGCGGTCGACCAACACCGCGTCGGCGCCGGCCGCGCGCTGCTCACCCAGCGGATCGCCGTAGTGCCAGACAGCGCCGGCGTCGGGTCCGGTCTCGGGTGCGGGGACGGGGTGGCTCACACGTCAACTCTACGGACCGGTACCCGCTTCCAACGAGTGTGAAGTTGGCTTCACCTTCGTGGGGACCGTCGTATGCCGCGCTTAGCAGCCCATTGGATAGGCTTCTCGGTGATGGCCGGCCAGACGGGTGTGATTGTCACGCTGGACGGCGAAATACATTCGCCGGACGCGCCTTTGCTGTACGCCGACGACCTGGCGGCGGTGCGTGGCGACGGCGTCTTCGAGACGCTGTTGGTCCGCGACGGCAGGGCCTGTCTGATCGAATCGCATCTGCAGCGACTGACCCAGTCCGCCACGTTCACCGATCTGCCCGCGCCGGACCTGCCGCGCTGGCGAAGCGCGATCGAGATAGCCACCCGGGCGTGGAGCACGGGCAGCGCTGACGAGGGCGCGATGCGGTTGATTTACAGCCGCGGTCGCGAGGGCGGTTCCGCACCGACGGCCTACGTGATGGTCAACGCCGTTCCCGACCGGGCGACAGCGGTCCGGCGGAACGGGCTGGCAGCGATCACCCTCGATCGTGGGCTGCCAGCCACCGGAGTCGACGCGATGCCGTGGCTGCTGGCCGGCGCCAAGACACTGTCTTACGCGGTCAATATGGCCGCCCTGCGGCATGCAGCCCGCCAGGACGCCGCTGACGTGATCTTCGTCAGCACCGACGGCTACATCCTGGAAGGGCCGCGATCGACCGTCGTCATCGCCGCCGCTGAGACGCCGGACGACAATCTGTGCCTGCTGACCCCGCCGCCGTGGTATCCGATCCTGCGTGGCACCACTCAGCAGGCCCTGTTCGAGGTGGCCAGGGACAAGGGCTATGACTGCGACTACCGCGCCTTGCGTGTTGCCGATCTACATGCCGCGCAAGGTGTTTGGCTGATCTCGAGCATGACCCTGGCTGCCCGTGTGCACACCCTCGATGGCCGTGCACTGGCACCCTCACCCATGGCTGCGGATTTCGCCGAACTGATTGATGCCGCCATCGTCAGCGATCGCTGAGCGCTGAATTCTGTTGTCGGCTTGCGTATCCGCGGGTACGGTCGGCCGTACACAAGGAAGGAGGTGGTCCGAGAAATTGATAGCTTCATGGACATGTGAGGTGGCTGCGCGTTAGCTGCACCGGCTCGGAAGAGCTGGCGACACAAGTGCGCTAGCGAATTCCCCGCAGTCACCCGGCCCCCGAGCTTCCGGTTTTTGTCCAACCAGGAACATGGCTCGGGGGCCGCTCCATGTCCGGAGGTGGTTGCTAACCGGCGAACCGGGACAGCCGCGCCGAGAGGTGCGGCACCAGACCGCCGTCGGCGTCCACTCGCTCCTCGACGTAGGCCAGGTCGCCGCCTTCGACGATGCCGTAGAGCCGTTTGGCGCCGCCGACCAGCACGCCCGACCTGCTACGGGCCAGCGCGTCGGTCACCAGCTCCCATGACGATTGGGTGAGCGGGCGGCCGTAGAACAGTTCGACGTAACCCGCCGAATGGGCCAGCAGCAGTTCGATCGCGTGGGATTCGGTGGGGTCGTCGGGATCGGTGACGAAGCGCCAAAAGCCGGTCTCGCGCAAGCCGCGTTCTTCGTAGTCGCCGGTCTCGCTGAGCCGCCAGGACCGGGCTTCCCAGTTCAAGTAGTCGCCGCCGTCGTGCGAGACGACGATCTGCTGGCCGAACCGGTAGTCCCCGTCGTGTCCACGGCCTTCGCCTTCACCCCGCCAGACACCGACCAGCGGCAGTAGCGCGAGCAAGGCATCGTTCAGGTTGGCGCCTTCGCGCAGGTTCGCGGTGTCGGCGGGCAGCGGCAGGTCATCGTACGACGGGATGTTGCGGCCGGCGGTCAGCTTGGCACGCTCAGCGGCGGCCGCCACCGCCCGGTCGCCGGAACCGGCGGAGCTCAGCGGTTCGTCGGTGCTCATCTGCGCCGCTCCTCCCAATAGCTGCGTGCGGGAGGTGCCCCCGCTGGATCGTCGCCGGCGCGGGTCACGACTCGTCAGTGATGAGCCGGTAGAGGGTGTAGAGGGCGAACCATGAAATCACCACGACCGCCACAACCAGCATGATCTCGAAGAACAACACCACGGGGACAAGTCTATTCGTCCCGCGGCGTCCCCGTTGGGGGCGGCCGGTGGGGTCAGGCGATCTTGACGTCGACCTCGTGGATGCCCGCACCCGACGGCGCCACCACGGCGTCGCCGTTGCCGGCCTTGGACAGGGCACGCAGGGTCCACGAACCGGGAGCCGCGAAGAACCGGAAGTCGCCGGTGGCCGAGGCCACCACCTCAGCGGTGAACTCGTCCGAGGAGTCCAGCAGGCGGACGAACGCGCCACCCACTGCCTGGCCGTCGCCGTCCACGACGCGACCGGTGATCACCGTTTCCTTTTCCAGGTCGACGCTGGCGGGCAACGTCAGTCCTTGTTTCGGTGCAGAGCACATATCAGCTTCCCAACTCGATCGGGGCGCCCACCAGGGAGCCGTATTCCGTCCAACTGCCGTCGTAGTTCTTGACATTCCGGTGCCCGAGCAATTCATAGAGAACGAACCAGGTGTGCGACGACCGCTCGCCGATGCGGCAGTAGGCGATCGTTTCCTTTTCGCCGTCCAGGCCGGCGGCGGTGTAGAGCTTGGCCAGCTCCTCGTCGGACTTGAAGGTGCCGTCCTCGTTAGCGGCCTTGCTCCATGGCACGTTGATGGCGCCGGGGATGTGGCCGGGCCGCTGGCTTTGCTCCTGCGGCAGGTGCGCGGGCGCCAGAATTTTGCCGGAGAACTCGTCGGGGGACCGCACGTCCACCAGGTTCTTGACGTTGATGGCCGCGATGACGTCGTCGCGGAACGCGCGGATGCTGTTGTCCGGGGCGGCGGCGGTGTACGACGTCGCGGGCCTGCTGACCGGCTCGCTGGACAGCGCGCGACCGTCGAGCTCCCATGTTTTGCGGCCGCCGTCGAGCAGCTTGACCTTGTCGTGGCCGTACAGCTTGAAATACCAGTACGCGTAGGCGGCGAACCAGTTGTTGTTGCCGCCGTAGAGGATCACGGTGTCGTCGTTGGAGACGCCCCGCTCGCTGAGCAGTTTGGAGAACTGCTGCGCATCGACAAAGTCGCGTTTGACCGGGTCCTGCAGATCGGAGCGCCAGTCCAGCTTGATCGCGCCGGGGATGTGGGCGGCGTCGTAAGCGCTGGTGTCTTCGTCGACTTCGACGAAGACGACGCCTGGGGCGTCGAGATTGCTCTCAGCCCAGTCGGTGGAGACCAGGACATCGGAGCGTGCCATGGAGTGGATCCTTTCAATCGCTTTTGTTACAGCAGGTCAGATGGTGCGCGCGGGGCGTCGGAAACGGGCGACCAGCGGGTAGAGCTGGCAACCCAGGCAGATGCCGAACGCCGCATTGAGAAACGCGGCCGCCAGGGCGGCCGCGGTGGCGATGACGCCGAGCAGGACAGCGCCGGCGGCGAACCCGGCAGTACCAAGCACCGCGAAGATCAGGCCGACGAGTTGGGCGAACTTCAGCGGTGCGGTCGGTTCGCGATCCTGCACCGGCCCCAGCCGGGGCGCGACGACGGCGGCGAAGATCCGGCCATAAGGATGCTTGCGCGGCCCACCGACCGCGCCGATGCCAAAGATGACGGCTTGAACAGCCAGAATCACCGCCGCACCGCGCGGGCTGGCCGCCGACACGACGAGCGCCAGCACCAAGACTGCGGTGGTGACCCAAGCGGCGAATCGTGGTCCACGCACGTCGACCAGGTCGGGCTGCGTGGTGGTGTTGTTGCTTGGCAAGGTACTACTCCTCGATACCTCTATTGCTGATGGAAACGACGAATGGAGACACGCCACGGTCGGGATCCGAGGCCGCTCCGAGTGCTACGCGAAAACGCGGCTACTCAGCGGCAACAGCAACAACAACAGCCCGCGGTGCGGCACAGGGCAACTGCGCGACGCTGGGTGAGCATGGGCTCAAGGCGGGCTGACACGTCGGTCAGCTTACCCAATGACACCGTCGTCAAGCCAACAGCGGTTTCAGGGCGGACCGCAGGTCGGCGGCGTTGGGCACTCCGGAGCTGCGGTATCGCTGCCGGCCGTCGACATCGAAGATCAACGTGGTGGGCAGAGACAAAACCGAATACCGCCGTGCTGTCTGCGGATTGGCGTCCAGGTCGATCTCGACGTGGGCCACATCGCCGAGGTCGCCGCAGACCTGGTCGACGACCCGGCGGACCCGGTCGCAGGGCCCACACCACGGTGCGCTGAAATGCACAACGGTCGGTCCGTCGCGGGACAGCCCGAGGGCGGCGATGTCGGCGTCGGTGTCGGTATCCGGCTTGGAATCGATCTCCCGGATGCTTCCGGAGCGACGGGTCAACAACCACCCGGCGAGTGTTGCCGCCGCGAGCACCGCGACCGTCACGACGATGATGGTCATGACTGTTTAAACCCGTCGAGGGCCACGGTTAGTCCATGGGTGATGCCCTCGATGATGACGTCGGATCCCCGGGCTCCCTCGGTGGTCGGCGCGACACCGAAGGGCAGCCGCTGGTCAGGCAGTCTTCCGCCGAAGGCGTGCAGCACGGCGTCGCGCTTGTCCTCCGGCACGGTCTGATTGGCGGTGTCGGATCCGGTGAGGACGCCGGTCGGGGTGAAAACCAGCGTCGCCGGGTCATCGGGGGCGATAGAGAGGTCGACCGAGACGCTGACCCGGCGATCGAAACCTGCCGACTTGGGCGTGCCGGTGAACACCAGTCCGTGGCTTCCCGAGATGCCTGATGCGGTGACGCCGCCGGTGGAGGTGTTGGTTTCCTTGGCTGGTGCCTCGACCATCAGGTCGCTGATCCCCATGAACCGGCCCAGGTGCGTCGAGTCGATGATGATGCGGCTCTCCAGCTTGTCCACCGCGAGCTTCGCGTCCGGGCCGATCAGCCAGGACGCCCGGGCCAAACTCACTGAGTACATCGTCGCTTCCAGGGTGGCCTTTCCGGTCATCGCGTGCCCGACGGCGTTTGCCTTGATCTCCACCTGGTCGTAGTTCCCACGCATCGCCTGCGGAATGAACGGAAATGCCACGATGGCCACGAACGGGTCGCTGTTCAGACCGGCCGCTTTACGCACGCTGGACGACAGCCGGTATTCGGCATAGATGCTGGTCCCGTAGTCGACGCCGATCGCACCGAGGACGACCACCGCAACCACGATCGCCATCGCGGTCACAGCAATCAGCACCTTGCGCACCCGGATATTGTGGCGTAACGCTCGCGAGTTGGTGGTGGCCGGACCCTCCGGTGGCGGGGCTCACACTGGCTCACCTGTCACGCGAAAAAACCTGGTAACACGTTATCGTTAGATGACCTGGTAACTAACGCTTAATGGCGTTGTGAATGTGGGAGATGCCGTTCCCCCGAGCTGGAGGGACTAGTTGGAGCTACTACTGCTGACCTCGGAGCTGCATCCCGACCCGGTCTTGCCGTCGTTGTCCCTGCTTCCGCACGCGGTCCGAACGGCGCCGCCAGAACCCGCGTCCCTGCTCGAGGCCGGGACGGCTGATGCGGTGATCGTGGATGCGCGCACGGATCTGTCGTCGGCCCGAGGGCTGTGCCGGCTGTTGAGCACGGCCGGCCGGTCGGTTCCGGTGTTGGCCGTGGTGACCGAAGGCGGCCTGGTCGCTGTCAGCGCCGACTGGGGTCTGGACGAGATCTTGCTGCCCACCACCGGCCCCGCTGAGGTCGACGCGCGGCTGCGGCTGGTGGTCGGCCGCCACGGCGGCCTCGCGGACCAGGAGAGCGCCGGCAAGGTGAGCCTGGGCGAGTTGGTGATCGATGAAGGCACCTACACCGCCCGGCTGCGGGGCCGTCCGTTGGATCTCACGTACAAAGAGTTCGAGCTGCTCAAGTATCTGGCTCAGCATGCCGGGCGGGTGTTCACCCGCGCGCAACTGCTGCACGAGGTATGGGGATACGACTTCTTCGGCGGCACCCGCACCGTCGATGTGCACGTGCGTCGGCTGCGGGCCAAACTCGGTCCCGAGTACGAAGCGCTCATCGGGACGGTACGCAACGTGGGTTACAAGGCCGTCCGGCCGGCGCGCGGCCGCAGCCAGGTTGCCGAACCCGACCAGACCGACGGCGCCGACTCCGAAACCGAGGACGTCCAGGATCCACTGGTCGATCCGCTGCATACTCAGTGACTTCAGCCGACTGGCGCCGGACACTGACGGCCGAAGAGCAGCAAGGCGTACGCGAACTTGTCAGCGCGGCAACCGAATCCGACGGGGTAGCGCCCGTCGGTGAACAGGTGCTGCGCGAACTCGGGCACGACCGCACCGAGCACCTGCTGATCACGGATTCCGCGGACGACGCGATCATCGGTTACCTCAATCTGAGCCCACCGCGCGACAGCGAGAGCGGTATGGCCGAACTCGTCGTGCATCCGCAGGCGCGTCGGCGCGGGATCGGGACCACACTGGCACGCGCGGCGTTGGCCAAAACCGGTGCAGCCAACCGGTTCTGGGCGCACGGCACGCTCGAGCCGGCCCGCGCGACCGCGTCCGCTCTGGGTCTTGCCCCGGTGCGGGAACTGATCCAGATGCGACGCTCGCTGCGCGATCTGCCTGACAGCGTGCGCCCGGTGCCCGGAGTGCACATCCGCACCTATGCGGGCACCGCCGATGACGCCGAGTTGCTGCGGGTCAACAACGCCGCGTTCGCCTACCACCCCGAACAGGGCGGCTGGACGGACGCCGAACTAGCCGAGCGGCGCGCCGAGCCCTGGTTTGACCCGGCGGGCCTGTTTCTCGCCTTCGGCGACGCCCAAGGTGATCAGGCCGGCAAACTGCTCGGCTTCCATTGGACGAAGGTGCATCTCGATCGGCCCGGCCTGGGTGAGGTGTATGTGCTGGGCGTCGATCCGGCCGCGCAGGGCCGCGGCTTGGGGCAGGCGTTGACCGCCGTCGGCATCGATTGGCTCGGACGCCGCCTGGCCGACGCCGACGAACCGACCGTGATGCTCTATGTCGAGTCCGACAACGTCGCCGCGGTGCGTACCTACCAGCGCTTGGGCTTCACCACCTACAGCGTCGACACCGCATACGCGGTCGTACCCGCTGCCAACTGACCGCGGGTACGAGCGGCACCAACCCCGATCGTTAATCTGGTCTTTGCTACTGAGACGTTGATGTAGGCCGCGTCGGCGCATATCTTGCCGACACTTGGCAACCTAACAAGGGAATAGGCCAGCGGCGCCCGGCACGCGTCCGGAACGCGTCAAGAAAGCGAGATCGGTGAGTCTGGACAGGCAGGGCAGGGCGCTGGCCGCCGCGGCTTTGGCGACCGCACTCGGCGCCGCGGCGCTGACCGCCTGCGGTAGCGATGAAAACCATCGCGGCAACACCGCGCCCAGCGTCTCCGGCGTCACCGCAACGGCGGGATGTGGCGGCAAGGACAAGCTGACGGCGGAGGGCTCAACCGCCCAACAGAACGCGATCACGGTGTTCAACCGGGCGTGGGGGCAGTACTGCCCGGGCAAAGGCCTGGCCTATAACCCGACCGGATCCGGTGCCGGGCGCGAGCAGTTCATCGCCGGACATGTCGATTTCGCGGGCGCCGACTCGCCCTTGGTCGCCGACCAGATCGGCCCCGCCGCCAAACGCTGCAACGGCAACCCGGCCTGGGATCTGCCGCTGGTCTTCGGGCCGATCGGGATCGTCTACAACCTGCCCGGAGATCCGCCGCTGGTGATCAACAGTGACGCGCTGGCCAAGATTTTCAGCGGCAGGATCACCACCTGGAACGACCCGATCCTGGTCGCCCTCAATCCGGGCGCGGCGCTGCCCAACACCAAGATCACGCCGATCTACCGCACCGACTCGTCGGGAACCACCGACAACGTCCAGAAATATCTGACCGCGGCCGCGCCGCAGAGTTGGTCCAGGGGAGTGGGCACGGAGTTTCAGGGCGGCGTCGGCGAGGGCGCCGCGAAGTCGGCCGGCGTCATTCAGGCGGTCCGGGCCACCCCTGGCGCCATCGGATATGTAGAGAAGGGATTCGCCGACCAGGCCGGTACGCCTTACGCGAAGATCTCCACCCGCGGTGGCGTGATTCCGCTCACCGACGAGACGGCCGGGAATGCAGTCAACGCGGCCAAGTTCCTCGGCGAGGGCGCTGACCTGGTCCTCGACCTGAACGCCATGTACGGCTCACAGGAGCCGGATGTGTACCCATTGCTGCTGGTCACCTACGAGATCGTGTGTTCCAAGGGCTACGACGATCAGACCGCTGCGGCAGTCAAATCGTTCCTTGGTGTCGCCGCCACCAGCGCGCAGGGTGAGCTTGCTAAGGCCGGCTACGTGCCATTGCCCGATAAGGTCAGGGAACGACTGGTCACGGCCATCGAGGCGATGCAGTAGCCAGGTGAATCGGGTTTCAAGGAGCGACAGCAGAACTGTGACGGGATCACAGTGACAACGCCAAACCCCATCGACGCGGGTTCGGGTGCGGTCGTCGCCGCGCCGTTTCCGGAGTCGCCCGCCACCCCTACCAGTCCCTGGGGAGCGGGACGGCCCCATGTGGCAGACCGGATTTTCCGCTGGCTGGCGCAGTCGTCAGGGGTGTTCATCGTCGCCGTGATCGTCGCGATTGCCGCCTTCCTGCTCGCTCGCGCGATACCGGCGCTGCAACGCAACCGCGAGAATTTCTTCAGCTACGGCGGCAACTGGGTGACTACCAACACCTCGGCGATGCACTTCGGCATTGCCAGCCTGCTGCCGGTCACCGTGTTCGTGTCGCTGTTCGCGTTGGTCCTGGCCATGCCGGTCGCGCTGGGTGTCGCGCTCTTCATCACGGAATACGCGCCACGACGAGTCGCCACACCGCTGGCCTACTCGGTCGACCTGCTGGCCGCGGTCCCCTCGATCATCTATGGAGCGTGGGGACTGTATGTGTTGGCGCCGCTGCTGCGTCCGGTCGCCACCTGGCTCAATCGCTCGATGAAATGGTGTTTCCTGTTCGCCGACGGAAACGCCTCACCCGCCGGCGGCGGCACCATCTTCACCGGCGGAATCGTGCTGGCGGTGATGATTCTGCCGATCATCACCGCCGTCACCCGCGAAGTGTTCATCCAGACACCGCAGGGCGAAATCGAGGCCATGCTGGCTCTCGGTGCCACCCGCTGGGAAGTGGTGAAAACCGTCACGCTGCCGTTCGGCCGGTCGGGATACATCAGCGGCTCGATGCTGGGCCTGGGCCGTGCCCTGGGCGAAACGGTGGCGCTGCTGATCATCTTGCGGGGCACCCAGTCGGCCTTCGGTTGGTCGCTGTTCGACGGCGGCTCCACCTTCGCCACCAAAATCGCCGGCGCTGCTGCGGAGTTCGATGACCGCTTCAAAGCCGGCGCGTATATCGCCGCCGGGCTGACGCTCTTCGTGGTCACCTTCCTGGTCGACGCCCTGGCGCGCGGGGCCGTCGCCGGGGCCGCGAGAAAGGGCGTGCGATGACCTCGATGTTGGACCGCCCGCTCAAGCCGCGCACGTTCTCGCCCGTCAGCCGGCGCCGGCGTATCGCGAATTACGTTGCGGCGGGGCTGGTTTCACTGTCGCTGCTGGTCGCCGTGACGCCGTTGGTGATGGTGCTGTGGTCGGTGGTCACCAAAGGGTTCAGGGCGGTCACCTCAACGGTGTGGTGGTCGCATTCGCAAGCCGGGATGACGGCATTCGTCACCGGTGGCGGTGCCTACCATGCGCTGATCGGCACGCTGCTGCAGGGATTGATCTGTGCCGCCATCTCGGTCCCTCTGGGCCTGATGGTCGCGATCTATCTGGTCGAATACGGCGGCGGCACCGCGCTGGGCAGGTTGGCCTCCTTCATGGTGGACATCCTGAGCGGAGTGCCATCGATTGTTGCGGCGCTGTTCATCTATGCGGCCTGCGTGGCCACGCTGGGACTTCCCCGGTCGGAGTTCGCGGTATCGCTGGCGCTGGTCCTGTTGATGCTCCCGGTAATCGTGCGTGCCACCGAGGAGATGCTGTGGATCGTCCCGGTCGACCTGCGCGAGGCCAGTTATGCGCTGGGCGTTACCAAGTGGAAAACCATTGCCCGGGTGGTCATCCCCACCGGGCTGTCCGGCATCGTCACTGGGATACTGCTGGCGATGGCCAGGGTCATGGGGGAGACGGCGCCGCTGCTGATCCTGGTCGGTTATGCACAATCGATGAACTTCAACATCTTCACCGGCTTCATGGGGACGCTGCCCGGCATGATGTACAACCAGACGTCAGCGGGCGCGGGCCTGAACCCCATCCCCACGGATCGGTTGTGGGGTGCGGCGTTGACCCTGATCCTGGTGATCGCCACCATCAATATCGTGGCCCGAGTGATAGCGAAATTTCTCGGCGCCAAGAATTACAGGCAGGAGCACTAAGTGGCAAAACGGTTGGACCTCAAAGGCGTCAACATCTTCTACGGCGCGTTCCACGCGGTCGCGGATGTGACGCTATCGGTTCTGCCCCGCAGCGTGACGGCGTTCATCGGTCCGTCGGGGTGCGGCAAGACGACAGTGCTGCGCACGCTCAACCGGATGCACGAGGTGGTGCCCGGCGGCCGGGTCGAGGGCAGCGTGCTCCTCGACGACGAAGACATCTATGGCGCCGGCGTCGACCCGGTCGGGGTGCGCCGGGCCATCGGGATGGTGTTTCAGCGTCCGAACCCGTTCCCCGCCATGTCAATTCGCGACAACGTCGTAGCCGGCTTGAAACTGCAGGGAATGCGCAACCGCAAGGTGCTCGATGAGACGACCGAGTATTCGCTACGCGGGGCAAACCTCTGGGACGAGGTCAAGAATCGCTTGGACAGGCCCGGCGGTGGGCTTTCCGGAGGGCAGCAGCAGCGGTTGTGCATCGCGCGTGCCATCGCGGTGCAACCCGATGTGCTGCTGATGGACGAGCCGTGCTCGGCGCTGGACCCGATCTCAACGATGGCGATCGAAGAGTTGATCAGCGAGCTGAAACAGGACTACACCATCGTCATCGTCACCCACAACATGCAGCAGGCGGCCCGGGTCAGCGACTACACGGCGTTTTTCAACCTGGAAGCCGTCGGGAAACCGGGGCGGTTGATCGAAGTCGACGACACCGAGAAGATCTTCTCCAACCCGAGCCAGAAGGCAACCGAGGATTACATTTCCGGTCGCTTCGGCTAGCCCGGCGCCGCAGCGGCAGGTGTTCGCTTACTGCGAGGCGGATTTCGTTTCTTCCTCGGGCAGCCGGCCGGTGGCCTGGAAGATGACCCGTCTGGCCACCTCAACGGCATGGTCAGCGAAGCGCTCGTAGAACCGGCCCAGCAGCGTCACGTCGACGGCCGCCGCCACGCCGTGCTTCCATTCCCGGTCCATCAGCACCGAGAACAGATGCCGGTGCAGATCGTCCATGGCGTCGTCTTCTTCGCGAATCCGGGCAGCCTTCTCGGGGTCGCGCGACAACACCACCTCCTGGGCGCTGTTACCCAATTCGACTGCGATGCTGCCCATTTCGGCGAAATAGCCGTTGACCTCTTCCGGCAACGCGTGCTGGGGATGCCGTCGACGGGCGATCTTGGCGACGTGCAGCGCCAGCGCACCCATCCGGTCGATGTCCGCGACCATCTGGATGGCACTCACAATGGCCCTCAGGTCGCCGGCCACCGGCGCCTGCAATGCCAGTAGTACAAAGGCGCTTTCTTCGGCCTCGGCGCTCAGCGCGGCGATGGCTTCGTGATCGGAGATGACCTGTTCGGCTAGCACCAAGTCGGCCTGCAGCAGAGCCTGGGTGGCTCGCTCCATGGCGATTCCTGCCAAGCCGCACATCTCGCCGAGTCGTTCGGACAACTCCGAGAGCTGCTCGTGGTAGGCGGTCCGCATGTCACCAAGCCTACGGTCTCCGCGTGCGAAACGGGCAGCGGAACGCCGTCAAAAACGGCTACTCACAGGTGGTGTCGGCCGCGTTGGTGACGGTCAGGTCCTCGGGCAGCTTGGTTGGTGCGCTGCTCGAGCCGCGTTCGATTTGCAGGCTCATCGACGAGCCGCTGGGCGAGGGAGTGGTGACCGACTTGAAGTCGGGGCCCAAGACGACCTGCACGACCTGCCCGTAGCCGGACACCCGCTGGACTTTCGCGTTGGCGAACGAGGACGCCACGGTGGCGGCGGCCTCTTCGTTGCCGGGGGAGAACAACACCGTCGTCGCGTTCACTGAACTCGGGTAGTCGTCGGGCGACATCACGTTGAAGCCGTCCCGCTTGAGCTGGCTGGTTGCGGTCGCGGCCAGACCGCTCTGGGTGGTCGCGTTGGACACCCGCACCGTCACGCCGCCGGGCGAGGTCGTCGTGACCTGCTGGTGTAGCGCTTCCGGGGCCGGCGCCGGCGACTTCTTGGTGGTGGGCGCTTTCGACGGCCCCGTCGTCGGTGACGCGCTCAAATTCTTTGCGTTCTGGTCGTTTTCCTCGGGCAGCGGGTCGTCGTTGATGATGGCATCGAACAACGCGCGCATATCGGCCATCCGCGGCGGCTCGTCGCCGTTCTCGTCGGTCACACCGGTCGGAACGGTCACAAAGGTGACGTGCCCGGCTGCCATCCCCTGCAACGACTGACCGAGTTGGACCAAATCCCTGGATTGAACGTTGTCGACGACGGTGTCGCTGATGAACATGTTGACGACGTTGTTGAGCTTGTTGAGGTCGAGCAACGTGTCCTCGGAGATCAACGACCGCAGCAGGGACGACAAGAACAGCTGCTGGCGTTTGATCCGGCCGTAATCGCCGTTCACCTCGGTGGTGACCTGACGGGCCCGCACGTAGTTCAAGGCGGTCGAGCCGTCGAGGACCTGCCGTCCGCCGTGTTCGAGAACCGTGCCCAACTCGTAGTCGTGCAGCGGGGTGCTCGAGCAGACTTCAACGCCGCCGAGGGTGTCCACCATTTTCGCGAATCCGGAGAAGTCGACCGCGATGAAGCGGTTGATGCTCAATCCGGACAGCTTCTGGATCTCTTTGACCAGGCACTTCGGGCCACCGAAGGCGAACGCCGAGTTCAGTTTGGTTTCGGTGTAGACCATCTTCGGGCCGTAGGTCTTGGTCTTCTCGTCGTAAAGCGGCCCGTACTTGCCGGTGGCGGGGTTCCACGCTTCACATTGCATCGGGGTAATCGCCAGGTCGCGCGGGAATGACACCGCTACCACGCGTTTCCGGTTGGCCGGAATGTTGACCAGCATGACGGTGTCCGAGCGTTCTCCGTCCGCATCGTCGGTGGTGCCGGCGCCCATGGTGGCGTTGTCGCCCGAGCGCGAGTCCAGACCGACGATCAGGAAGTTTTCGTCGCCGTACTGCCCGCCCGGGTCGCGGATGTCGTTGGAGTTCTGGTCGAGCGCGCTGATGGTGTTGAGCCGAGCGTTTTTCGATGTGTTCCATTGCCATGCGCTGCCGGTCATGACCAGGGCCAGCACGGCGGCCAAGGCCGCCATCGATCGCGCCGCCACCAGTAGCGGACGGCGGCGTTTTCGTTCCCCGGCGCCGGTGTCGACATCGTCAAGGTCAGCGTCTTCGGGGTCGTCATCGTTCGGGTAATCGGCGGCTTCGAGAGAGCGAAGCTCGGCGACCGCATCCAGCGAGTAGGCCAGATCGTCGATCACCTGGGTCTGCTGCAGGGCGATCGGCAGACTCTGCTCGGCCGCGGACGGCTCGTCGCGGTCAGGTTCGGCCAGGTAGAAGTCGTCCTCGACCGGCTCGGGCTCCGGAGCGGCCCGATGGTGAACGGGCCGGTCGGGAGCACCGATTTTGGCGATCAGGTCGGCGACGCTGACGCCGCCCCCGGTGTGCGATCCGCCCTGCTCGGCGTCGTCCTCGGGCGGTTCGACAGGCTCCATCGCGGCGTCGGGCTGCCACCGATGGAGGCTGTCATCAACCGGTGGTTGAAAGAATCGCTCCCAGGGCGCGGCACCCAACGGTGTCGGGTTCGCCACGACCGGCTGGGCGTGCCCCCCGCCCGCGCTGTGCCGACCGTGACGAGTGGCGTCGTTCTCGGCGTCACTCATGTCTTACCGGCCTCCGAAGCTCTGAATGCAGACGTCAGCGTTTGCGTGCGTAATGTCTGGCCCAGCGCTGCATGCCGGGCGCTGCGGCTCATGCCAACCGATCGTCGTCACCCTCGCGCAGCGGCACCGAACCCATCCGCTACCCGAGCGCATGCAACAAAGCCCACATCGTACTGAGTTATCGGTCCGGACGCGATCCCGAGCGGTCGCTCAGCCGCCGGAGTGCATCACGTCGGCGCCGGCCGGCACTGTGCAGTCGTCGGGGTCGGTCAGCCAGCCTTCCGGCAGCACCACCCGGGCCGGTGAGCCCTGCCGGCCGCGCGGGCCCGTCGCCTCATCGGGGAACGGCACGTCGCCGTCCAGCCGGTCGAGCAGGGAGTCCAGCTCATCGAGTGTCTTGACCATCGCCAGCGCCCGGCGCAGCTCGGAGCCGGCCGGAAAGCCGTGCAGGTACCAGGCGATGTGCTTGCGGATGTCACGCATGCCTTTGTCCTCGCCGAAATGCGCGGTCAGCAGCCGCCCGTGCCGTCGGACGATGTCGGCGACCTCGCCCAGCGTCGGCGGCGTAGGCGGCGGGCTGCCGGTGAACGCCGCGGACAATTCGGCGAAGAGCCAGGGCCGGCCCAAACAGCCACGGCCGATGACGACGCCGTCGCATCCGGTGGTGGCCATCATCGTCAGGGCGTCACTGGCGTCGTAGATGTCGCCGTTGCCCAGCACCGGGATGCTCCGAACATGCTGTTTAAGCCGGGCGATCTGTTCCCAGTCCGCCGTTCCGGAGTAGCGCTGCGCCGCCGTGCGGGCGTGTAGTGCGACGGCGGCGGCCCCTTCGCCTTCGGCGATGCGGCCGGCATCGAGGTGCGTGTGGTGCTCGTCGTCGATGCCGATGCGGAACTTGACCGTCACCGGTATCTGCGTGCCCTCGGTGCCGCGCAGGGCCGCGGCGACGATCTGACCGAAGAGTCGCCGTTTGTAGGGCAGCGCGGATCCGCCGCCACGCTTGGTCACCTTGGGCACCGGGCAGCCGAAATTCATGTCGATGTGATCGGCCAGGCCTTCGTCGGCGATCATCTTGGCGGCCGCGTAGGTGGTCGCTGGGTCGACGGTGTAGAGCTGCAGCGAGCGCGGCGACTCGTCGGGGGCGAACGTGGTCATGTGCATGGTGGCCGGATGACGTTCGACAAGCGCACGCGCCGTTACCATTTCGCAAACGTAGAGCCCGCTGACGGTGCCGACCTTGGCTTGCTCCAGCTCACGGCACAGCGTCCGGAATGCAACGTTTGTCACGCCCGCCATCGGTGCCAGGACCACCGGGCTGGCCAGCGCGATGGAACCGATGCGCACCGCCTGGTTACCGCCGGCTCATGGTCAGCGTGCCCGCGGTCTGATGCAGCTCGAACGCGGTGGTCCGCTTGCCGGTACGTTCTTCCCGCTGGAGCTGGCGCTGCTTGGACTGCTCGAATTTGTCGCAGGAGGCCTCGAGCTCCTTGATCAGCACGCCCAGGTCGTCGCGCAGCGCGGCGGCCTCCCCGGTGAAGTCCTCACGCTCGAAGATGCGCCATTTCTTCAACACCGGCATGACCACCTCGTCGAGGTGGATGCGCGGGTCGTAGACGCCACCCACGGCGATGACCACGGCTTTACGGCGGAACTCGGGCACCTGGTAGCCCGGCATCTGGAAGTTGCGCAGCACCTTGTGCAGCGACTTCATCGCCTGATTCGGCGATGCCTCGAAACCGGCCTCGCTGACATCCCGGTAGAAGATCATGTGCAGGTTCTCGTCGGCCGAGATCTTGGCCAGCAGCTGGTCGGCAATGGTCTCGTTGCAGGCCTTGCCAGTGTTGCGGTGCGAAATCCGGGTCGCCAGCTCCTGGAACGTCACGTAGATGACCGAGTCGAACAGGCTTTCGGCGAACAGATCGGCCCGAACCTGATGGTTCTGGCCCGGGCTGAAGCCGCGGTTCACCACCTCGATGCGCAGCTTCTCCAGCTCGACCGGGTCTACCGCGCGCGTCACCACCAGGTAGTCGCGCAACGCGATGCCGTGCCGGTTCTCCTCGGCGGTCCACCGGTTGACCCACTGGCCCCAGGCGCCGTCAAGGCCGAAGTTCATCGCGATCTCGCGGTGATAGGACGGCAGGTTGTCCTCGGTCATCAGGTTCTGCACCATCGCCACCTGAGCGACATCAGATAGCTGAGATTGACCGGGCTCCCAGTCCTGCCCACCGAGCGCGTAGTAGTTCTTGCCGTCCGACCACGGGATGTAGTCGTGCGGGTTCCAGTTCTTGTGCATGCTCTCGTGCCGGTTCAGGTATTTTTCGACGAACGGCTCGAGTTCATGCAGCAGCTGTAGGTTTGTCAGCTCGGCTGACATATGGCCTCCAGTTATCTGTGTCGATGGGTAGCAGTCAATATATCTGTGTACTTCAGTAGCATCAAGTTCCCTATCCGGCGCGCCAGGCGACGTTTTGATGCCGGTTCCGAGCCAGGCGCTGACGGGGTCCAGTCCTACGATTTGCCGATGCGGCGCAAATGAAAACGCGCTACGGCGACTTGCCGAGATCATCGGCCGGCACGTACGGCGCGGCGGTGATGTACAGCATGTCGACGCAGTAATCGATGAACTGTTTGCGAGTCGCGCCCAGCTGCCCGTGTAGATAAGCGGTGAACAGGCTGGACAGCCCGCCGACCAGGCTGGTGGCGATCATCTTCTGCAGCACGGCGTCACCGATCCGGGACAACTTGCGCTGCAGCAGATCGATGAAATTGGGCATCCACTCCGCGCCGGAGCGGGTCAGAATCGGCTCCACCGCCGGCGCCAGCAACAGCACACGCCCGCGCACCGGGTCGTCGACCATCAGCTCCACGAATCGCTCCACGGCCTCCCGCGGCGTCGTCGCCGACGTCAGGGTGTTCATCGCGCGCGTGCACACATCGTCGTAGACCGCGCGCACGAATTCGTCACGGTCGGCGAAGCTTTCGTAGAAATAGCGTTCGGTCAGCGCCGCCTCTCGGCACACCGCCCGCACGGTGAGCGCGGGCCCCCCGGAACTGCCCAGCAATTGCACCCCGGCGTCGATGAGGTTGTCTCGGCGAAGCGCGAGGCGACTCTCCAAGGGGACGCCCGTCCAGCGCCCCCGTCGTTGACCCGTCTGCACATCGCTCCTAAGCTCGGAAACTGACAACGGTTGTAGTCAAAACTACAGGGATCCAATAGTGACTCAAGATACGTCCGCATCGCGGCCTCTGACCAGCGACGTAGCGGCTAGGGATGTCACCGGCGCCGCTGAGCAGCCGGTTTCGGCCGGGCCAACCGACGCGTCCGACGGTGTCGCCGGCGGCTGTCCGGTATCGCCGGCGGGGTACGACGCACCGCCCGCACCGCTGGGTCCCGACTCGCTGACCTGGCGGTACTTCGGGGACTGGCGGGGCATGCTGCAGGGCCCGTGGGCGGGATCGATGCAAAACATGCATCCGCAGCTGGGCGCGGCGGTCATCGATCACTCCACGTTCTTCCGCGAGCGCTGGCCACGGTTGCTGCGATCGCTGTACCCCATCGGCGGAGTCGTGTTCGACGGGGACCGCGCCCCGGTCACCGGCGCCGAGGTCCGCGATTACCACACCGACATCAAGGGAGTCGACGAACAAGGCCGGCGCTACCACGCGTTGAACCCCGACGTCTTCTACTGGGCGCACTCCACCTTCTTTATGGGCACCATTCACGTGGCCGAACGGTTCTGCGGCGGCATCACCGAGGAGCAGAAGCGCCAGCTGTTCGACGAACACGTCGAGTGGTACCGGATGTACGGCATGAGCATGCGGCCGGTGCCGGAATCGTGGGAGGAATTTCAGGCCTACTGGGACCACATGTGCCGCAACGTGCTGGAGAGCAATTGGGCGGCCAGGGCCGTGCTCGATCTGACTGAGCTGCCGAAACCGCCCTTCGCGCAATGGATTCCGGACCCGTTGTGGGCCGCGCAACGCAAACTGCTGGCGCCGTTTTTCGTCTGGGTGACGGTCGGCCTGTATGACCCGCCGGTGCGCGAGTTGATGGGCTACCGATGGTCACGCCGCGACGAGTGGCTGCACCGGCGCTTCGGGGACCTGGTTCGTGGCGTGTTCGCCCTGGTGCCCAGCAGATTCCGCAAGCACCCCCGGGCGCGTGCCGGGCTGGACCGCGCCAGCGGCCGGATCCCGCTCGATACGCCACTGGTGCAGACTCCGGCGCGCAACCTGCCGCCCGAAGACGAGCGCGGCAACCCCAAGCATTACTGCCCGGTGGTCTCCTGACCCGCTGCTCAGGCGCCGGTCGAGCTACCCGTGGTTGTGACCGTGAACGTCTTCCAGGCCCGCCTGGTGCACGTGCTGGTGAGTGTGTTCGGTCCCGTCGGCGTGAGCGTGCGAGTGTTCGTGCGCGACATGGTCATGCTCATGGGTCGTATGCGCATGGGTGTGCGTCACGTCGCCGTGCTGGTGGTCGTGCTCATGTGGCGCGTCGTGGGTGTGCTCGCTCATTGGTTCTCTCCTTAGGTGAAATATGTTGGCGCGGTGGCTCGCTCAGCGGCCGGTGCTGCGACGCCGGCTCGTCTGGGGCGGCGATTCCGCGACGGCCTTCAGCCCGTTGTCGCCGCGGTGGTGACCGGGCACCCCAGGGCCGGCGTGCTCGGCGTTGAAAACCGCATCAGTGACGAGTTGACGGACGTGGTCGTTTTCCAGGCTGTAGAAAATCGTCGTGCCCTCCCGGCGGGTACGGACCAGGCGTGCCATCCGCAGCTTCGCGAGGTGCTGGGAAACCGACGGCGCTGGCTTGCCTACGTGCTCGGCGAGGTCGTTGACCGACATCTCGCGGTCGGTCAACGACCAGAGCACCTGCACACGAGTGGCGTCGGCCAGCATCCGGAACACCTCGACGACCAGATTGGCCT
>NZ_LZKU01000276.1 GCF_001672975.1 Mycobacterium sp. 1465703.0 | reverse complement strand
TGGACAAGGCCGAAACGGCCATGCCCGACGCGGCAATGACAACTGCTGAACCAATGGAACGAATGACGTGACGTGCAATCATGCCGCCATTGTGCCCAACTGACGCGCCTCTTAAACACCTGAAACACCGAAATTACAGTGTTCTCATAGAAGAACCGCCGCTGATGCGGACGGGGCCGAGATCGGTTGTGCGCGGCGCTCATCCGGCCCGAGTGCTCAGGCTGATCCAGTCCACCCGTTGTCGAACCTGGCCGCTGCGGCCCTTTATGGCCGGGGCGGAGCGCGGGGCCGCCGTGCAATGTGGTCTGCTACTTGTAGTTACGAGGCGGGGACACGGTGAAGCAACAGCCAACCCCGGCAAGCGGCTCGAGTGAATGCGGCACCCAAGTTGAACGCAATAGCGCAGGCCCTGAACACCGTCACGGATCACGTGGCCAATCCCGCGCGGGTGTCGGATCCCGACAAGTTGCGCGGCGCCGTCTACGGCAAAACCGTCTTGGTCACCGGCGCCTCATACGGCATCGGTGAGGCGACCGCGCGCAGCCTGGCTGCCGCGGGCGCGACCGTACTGGTCGTCGCCCGGTCCGAGGACAAGCTCTGCGACCTGACGGCGTCAATCAACGCCGGCGGCGGTATGGCGGTCGCCTACCCGACCGACCTCACCGACGAATCCGCGGTGAGCAGCCTGACCAAGCAGATCACCGAGGAGCATGGCCCGCTCGACATCTTGGTGAACAACGCCGGCAAGTCATTGCGCCGCTCGCTGCATGACCAGTACGACCGGCCGCACGACTTCCAGCGCACCATCGACATCAACTACCTGGGACCGGTGCGGCTGCTGCTGGGTTTGTTGCCGGCCATGCGCAGCAACGGCAGCGGTCACATCGTGAACGTGTCGAGTGTCGCCGTGCGGGTGGCACCGGGTCCGCAATGGGGCGCCTATCAGGCGTCCAAGGGAGCCTTCGACCGCTGGCTGCGCAGCGTCGCCCCGGAACTGCACGCCGACGGGGTCGATGTCACCACCGTCTACTTCGCGCTGGTCCGAACCAGGATGATCGCGCCCACCCCGCTGCTGGGCAGCCTTCCCGGACTCTCACCCGACGAAGCCGCCGACGCCATCGCCAAGGCGGTCATCGAGCGGCCTCGCACCATCACACCGCCCTGGGTACTGCCGGCCGAGCTGGCCTCGGTGCTTTTGGCCGGCCCAGCCGACTACGCCGCCCGGCTGTGGCATCGCCGGTTCTTCACCGAGTCCGACACCGACGAGGCCGAAAATGACGAATGACCGCGTGGCCACCACTACCGCCCGGGCCCTGCTGCACTCCGGTCTGCTCAATCCGCCGGCACCCCTTGCCGGTTGGCGGCTTCTTCGCGAGGTACGCCGGGGCGGCACGAATCCCTACACACTTTTGGCGGTCACGGCGGCCCGTTGGCCAGACCGGACGGCGATCATCGACGACGAAGGCGCGTTGAGTTATCGCCAGCTGCAACACGCCACCGAGTCGTTGGCGCGGCGGCTGTCCGGCGATGGTGTTGCGCCCGGGCAGGCGGTCGGGGTGATGTGCCGCAACGGACGCGGTTTCGTAGCGGGTGTTTTCGCCGCTGCCCTGCTCGGCGCCGACGTGGTGCCGATCAATACCGAGTTCCGCAGCGATGCGCTGGCGGCCGCCGTCCAAGCCCATCGCGTCTCGACCATCGTCGCCGACAGCGAATTCGCCGAGCGGGTCCGTGCCGCGGACGAGTCGGTCGGCACCATCGATCCGGCGACGGTCGGCACCGATCAGGACGCCCGCAGGCCGGCCGTGGCGGCACCCGGCCGGATCGTGCTGCTGACATCGGGCACCACCGGTAAACCCAAGGGAGTGCCGCGCGCGCCGCAGCTGCGATCCGCGGTCGGCGTCTGGGTGACGATCCTGGATCGCACCCGGTTGCGCACTGGGTCGCGGATCTCGGTGGCAATGCCGATGTTTCACGGCCTGGGGCTGGGCATGCTGATGCTGACCTTCGCTCTTGGCGGCACCGTGCTCACCCACCGCGACTTCGACGCCGAAGCCGCGCTGGCCCAGGCGTCGCTACACCGCGCCGACGCCTTCACCGCGGTGCCGGTCGTGCTCGCGCGCATCCTCGAACTGCCCGATCGGGTGCGGGCGCGAAACCCGGTGCCCCACCTGCGGGCCGTCATATCCAGCGGAGACCGCCTCGACCCCACGCTGGGCCAGCGGTTCATGGACGCCTACGGCGACATCCTCTACAACGGCTACGGCTCCACCGAAGTCGGCATCGGCGCGCTGGCCACGCCGGCCGATCTGCGCGAAGCTCCCGAAACCGTTGGAAGACCCGTCGTGGGTTGCCCGGTGCGCATCTTGAACAAGAACGACCGGCCGGTGGGGCCGCGGGTCACCGGGCGGATCTTCGTCGGCGGCGAATTGACCAGCGAGGGCTACACCGATGGCGCGGCCAAAGCCGTCGTCGACGGCATGACCAGCACCGGGGACATGGGCTATCTGGACAACGCGGGCCGGCTGTTCATCGTCGGCCGCGAAGACGACATGATCATCTCCGGCGGAGAGAACGTCTACCCGCGTGCGGTCGAAAACGCGCTCGCCCAACACCCGGCGATCGCCGACAACGTGGTGATCGGCGTCCCGGACGAGCGATTCGGCCAGCGACTGGCGGCGTTCGTGGTCGCGCAGCCGGGAAGCGATATCGACGTGCAAGAGCTGCGCGAATACCTCAAGGGCCGGGTGTCTCGCTTCGAACAGCCCCGCGACATCAACGTCGTGGACAGCATTCCGCGCAACCCCACCGGCAAGGTGCTGCGCAGGGAGCTGTCCGGCTAGCGGCTCACTTTTCGCCGGGATCGTCGCCGGGCTCAAGGGCCGCCTTGTCGGCCTCCACGGCCTCCTCGGCCTCCTCGGCCGGCTCCAGGGCGGCGACCTGCTTGGACAGCCAGTTGGGTGCCAGCGCTGAGATCGCGGTGGCTCCCGCTGTCGAACCCAGCACACCCGACCAGGCGACCGGCCCCAGCGGCGTGCACCCGAAGAACTGGCTGAGCACCGGGGTTTGCACGATGCCGACCAGGACGCCGGCGCTGCCCAGCGCGGTCGCGATGACGAGCGGGCTGTGCCGGCGGGTCAACAGTGTCTGGGCCAGCTGAGTCGTCACCAGCGCGGTCAAACCCATTGTCGCGGTGCGGCGTTCGGTGCCCGGCGTCCAGCGACCGATGGCCCAGGCGGCCGTCGCGCCGGCTGCGGTGACGGCGCCGCGGGTGACGATCTGGCGCATCAGCGGCGCATCGAGTGAGGGCGTGGGTTCGGTCAGCACGATGCGCTGGTGCAGGCGCCGTGCCTCGTCGGCGGCTTCGGCGGATTCGTACTCGGCTTCGTCGGGTTCGACGTATTGCGAGGTGACCGCGACGGCGAGCGCGGGGAACATGTCGGTCAGCAGATTGACCAGCAGCAGTTGCCGCGTTCCCACCGGGGCGCGTCCGGCACCGAAGGCGGTCCCGATGATGGTGAACAACACCTCGCCGACGTTGCCGCCGACCAGGATCGTGACGGCATCGCGAACCCCGGCCCACATGCTGCGGCCTTCGACCAGGGCGTCCATCAGCACGCCCAGATCCTCATCGGTCAAGACGATGTCGGCGGCTCCGCGGGCGGCCGATGAACCGCGACCGCTCACCCCGATCCCTACGTCGGCCATCCGGATGGCGGCGGCGTCGTTGGCGCCGTCGCCGACCATCGCGGTCACCCGGCCACAGCGCTGCAGGGCGGCCACGATCTGCACCTTCTGCTCCGGGCTGACGCGGGCGAACACCTGCACATCGGCGACCAGCCTGGCGCACGCGTCCTCATCAAGACCGGCGAGTTCGGCGCCGGTCACCACCCGAGCGTCGCCGGGCAGGCCCAATTGCCGGGCGATCGCCCGCGCGGTGATGGGGTGATCGCCGGTGATCAGCACGACGTCGCGGTCTGCATCCAGCAGCGCTTCGATCAGCGGGCGCGCCGATGCCCGTGCGGTGTCGGCCAGTCCGACGTAGCCGAGCAGCTTGAGGTTCTGGGCCGCGGCGTCCACCGCATCGGCGTCCGTGTCGTCGTCGTCGGTCTCGTGCTTCCAGCCGCGCTGCGCCACGGCGAGCACCCGCAGGCCCTGTTCGGCAAGACCGTGCACCACCGCCTCGGCGCGCTCGCGGTCGGCTTCCGGATCGGGGAACTTGCATCGCGGCAGGATGACCTCGGGAGCTCCCTTGAGTACCAGCACCGGCGTGTCCGCGGGGTGGCCGTTGTCGTGGCCGACGGTGCCGATCGCGGCGGCGAAGCCACGACTGGACTCGAACGGCACCTCCGCGACCATCGTCCAGTCCGAATCGGTGTGGCCGTCCAGTGAACTCGCCGCAGTGAGAATCGCCTCGTCGGTGGCGTGTGCGTGGCCCTGGCCTTCCTGCGGCTGAGCGGACGCCCGCGCGGCGGCCCGTAGCAGGCCGGCCGATTCCGGATCCGTCAGCTTCGGGAAGGGGTCGTGCGGGTCGACCGCATCCGGCACGGCGCACACCACGCGCAGCCGGTTCTCGGTGAGCGTCCCGGTCTTGTCGAAACAGATCGTGTCGACGCGGCCCAACGCCTCGACGGTGCGCGGCGCGCGGACCAGGGCACCGCGCGCGGTGAGCCGCTGGGCGGCCGAGAGCTGGGAGAGGGTGGCCACCAGTGGCAGGCCCTCGGGGACGGCGGCCACCGCGATCGCGACGCCGTCGGCCACCGCCTGGCGCAGCGACGCGCGGCGCAGCAACGCCAACGCCGACACCGTCGCACCGCCGGCCAGCGTCAGCGGCAACACCTTGCTGGTCAGGTCCCGCAGCCGGGCTTGGATTCCGGCGGAGGTCTCCACGTCGGCGACCGCCGAGATCGCGCGGTGCGCGGCAGTGCCGACCCCGGTGGCGACCACGATCGCGCGGGCGTGTCCGGCGACGATGGTGCTGCCCTCGAACAGCATGCTGGCGCGATCGGAGTCGTTGACCGCGACGGCGTCGACCTGCTTGTCCACCGGCAGCGATTCGCCGGTCAGCAGGGACTCGTCGACCTCGAGGTCTTCGGCGATCAGCAGGCGGGCATCGGCGGGCACCACTTCGGGTGCGGCCAGGTCGATGACGTCTCCGGGCCGCAAGGACTTGGCGGAAACCGTTGCGGTGCGGGTCGCGTGCCGGGCGGCCTCGAGCCGGCGGCGGGTCGTCGCGACGGCCGGAACAACCACCCGGCGCACCAACTGATCCTGCTCGGCGAACAGCTCGGCTGCAGCGGATTCGGCCCGGAGCCGTTGCGCCCCACCGGTTATCGCGTTAACGGTCATGACGCCGGCGACCAGCAGCGCGTCGACGTTGCTGCCGACGATCGCCGAGGCCGCCGCGCCGACGGCCAGGATGGGAGTCAGCGGATCGGCGAGTTCGGTCCGGGTTGCCGACGCCAACCGCACCACGCTGTGTAGGGGTTTGCGCAGGGGCTCCAGCGCCGGGCTGTATGAGAGGTCGTCGAGGCGGCGTCGCCAGGACGGCTCGGTTTCGACCGCCATCGGTCGCGCGCCGCCGGCCAGTCTCGAGTAGACGATCTCGGGATCCAGTGCGTGCCAGGCGGTCAACGGTTGCGGTGTGGGGTCGGGCAACCGGAGCACCCGAGTGGCCGAGAAGGTCCCCGCCAGCAGGGCGGTGGCCGCGGCGGCATTGACCGGGTTGAGCCAGCGCCGGAAGCTCACCGGGCTGGTGCCCGCCTCTTGTTCACCGGTGACCAGCAGTAGCCCGGCCAGCGTGGTGCCGCCCTGTGCCAGGTGTACCGCCGATTCGCTGGCCGACCGGGCCACCGGGATCGCCGACAGGATCCGCACCGCGGCGGCCAGATCGGTCCCGGTGATGATGTCGGCGGTCCAGGCCGTCGCGGCGCGCGGATCGTCAAGCGCCACGCCGACATCGGCGATCGCGAGCGCGGCCAGGGTGTCGGTCGAGGCGAAGTCGCGATGCAGCGCGGTGATCAGCAGCACCGGCCCGCGGTCGGCTCGCAGCTCGCGGACCACGTTCAGCAGCGGTGTGCCGGGTGGATGCGTGGTGCCGACGCTGGCGGTGAGGTCCTCGGTGCCCGCGACGTGGCGTAGCACCACGCGCGCGCCGGTGCGGTTGGCGGTCTGAAAGAGCGGGATCGCGTACGGGTCGACCTCCCAGCCCACGTCGACGCTGCCGACGCATTCGCCGTCGACGATCAGGTCGGCACTTTCCAGGCCCTGCGCCGGGGTTGCCGAAGGCCCTTGAGCGCGAACCCATTTCAGCCGTGCGCCGGTCGCGGGCAACTCGTCCGGGTCGGGCTCGGGCGCCTCTTCGCCGTGCAGCAGCGCGTCGGCCACCTCATAGACCCGGTCGTCGTCCCAGCCGGGAGCGTCTCCGCGGACCCGCAACACCGCGCGATGATCGCCGCGCAGCGCGGCGCCGTCGATGACGACCACCTTCACCCGGTCCAGGCGGCGCAGCGCGCCCGGGTCCAGCACCAGTTGCCCGGAATTGGCGAGCCCGCGGCCCAATATCGCCGCGAAAGCCTGACGACCCATGTGCGCGGCCCTGGGCACCCCTGCTTCGATGGCCGCGGCCGCGTCTTCGGTGCCACCGCCGGCGACCAGCGCACTGACCGCCGCGATCAGCGAGCCGTTGGCCGCCGAATCGACATAGCTTTCCACCGGCCCGGCCATCGAGCCTTTTGCCTTGTCCATCGCGGCGTCGATAGTTCCGCCGACCACGACGTGTGAGGCGTCACCGGCGGCCGCCGCCGCCCAGCTGTGCCGGGGCACCTCGGACTTGGCCGAGGAGATGACCGGAACCACTGGCGCCTGCGGCCGGTCGGGGGAAGCCAGCTGCGGCTCGCGGTCTCGCCACACAGTGCGGTGCGCCGCCGCCTCGGAGATCTGCAGGGTGCGTTGCGTCAGATCCAGCAACGGTGTCCCGAACGATTGCGTCAGACCGTGCGCGGCTGCCGTCGTCGCGGCCAAAGCGATGTCGGTGCCGACCCGGCCCAACCGCGCCTCCAGGATCGACACCATGCGCGGTTGATGGTTGATCAGCGCGGCCGCCGCCCGGGTGGTCTGCGGCGCGGCCGGCAGCCGGGTCACCCAACCGGTGACCGCGGCCCCCATCGCGACGAGATCCATTGCCGCGGCGGTGAGTGGCACCAGAATCGCCAGGGGGTTACCCGGATCGGCGAATGGCGCGGAAAGCGGTGACGACTCCGACTTCGACCATCTGATGTCCGAGGCGACCGAGCAGACCGTCGCGCGCACCTCGTCCAAGACGGCGTCGTCGTCCGCATCGGCGGACAGTTCGACGACCAAGCGGCCGAGCGAGCCCTCGACATGAGCCTTGGCCACGCCCAGTATCCGGCGCACCGGCTCTTCCACGGCGGGCGCGTACTCGTGCCAACGGGGGAACGGCAGCAGTGGATCCAAGTCAAGGTGTATGCGGTGCCCGCTGTGCCAACGCACCGGCGGTAGTACGGGGGAGCCGTTGGACGAACTGTCCAATCCGATTGCTCGACCCGTCGTCTGAGCGACCGTCTGGACGACCGGGCCGGCAAGTTCGGTGACCGGACTGGCCACCATCTGCAGCGCTCCCGCTGCCCCGGCCGCAGTGGAGACACCGGCGCGCACTACCTGAGCGGCTCCGCCGGCGACACCGGCGACGACGCTGGAAACGCCGGGAATCTTCACTCGTCACCCTTCAACTTCGTCCACCGCGCCTAATGATCCTGACGTGTGAAGAACATGTCCACACGTGGGCCGGGAAGGTAAACCGTGCGACGACACCGATGACGATGCAGGTCGGGGCCTCCCTTAGGGAGCAAGGGTGCGATTACGTCCCTGGACAAGGTTACCGGGTTGGCGACAAACCAAACGTGCTGAACAAGCCGGGGTCGAGGAAGACGGTTATGGCGGCGACCCCGGTGCTGCCGGTGGTCAACACGTGGATCGAATGGGCCCGCATCGCCCCGTCGGCGGCGCGGCGGTATTCGGCAACGGCGGGTTGGGCATTCGCGGCCGTCGGAATCATCGCGATCTCGCCGGGCGCGGCTAGGGCGCGTCCGGCGAGGAACCGCAGCACGGCGTCGCGGCCGGTGAACCACACGGGCAGCGGCGGCATTTCGAGTTTGACGTCGGCTTGCAGCAGTGCGGTCAACGCCGCCATGTCCGCGTTCTCGAATGCCGCGCAATACCGGTCGAGCAATTCCCGGCGTTCGGCGTCGCCGGGCTCGGACATGTCCTCCTCGACCGGCGAGAGCTCGGCAAGGTGGGCCCGGGCGCGCTGCAGCGAACTGTTCACCGCGGCGGGCGTGGTTTCCAGAAGCTCGGCCACCTCGGCGGCACTGAACTGCACAACGTCGCGCAGGATCAACACCGCGCGCTGACGCGCCGGCAGCTCATGCAGGGCGGTCATCACGGCCAGTCGCACGCTCTGCTTCGCGGTCACTTTGTCTTCCGGACCGTCCGGGGCGCTGGACATCAAGGCGTCGGGAATGGGCTCGAGCCACGCGTGTGCGCCGGCCTTCGCGTCGAAGTCGGCGTCCGGATCGATCGAGCCGTCGCCCACTCCCATCGGCAGCACGCGGCGGGCGCGGTTCTCCAGCGCACGCAGACAGGCGGTGGTGGCGATCCGATACAGCCACGTCTTCAACGCCGCGCGTTCCTCGAATGCCGCATAGCCGCGCCAACCCCGCAGATAGGTCTCCTGGACCAGGTCTTCGGCGTCGTGAACCGATCCGAGCATGCGGTAGCAGTGCGCGATCAGCTCGGCACGAAAAGGCGCCGCCTGCTCGACGAAATCCTGCTGCGCCGGCACCGCCATCTCCTCTCGGTGAGTGAAGAACCTACTCCGTTAGAGACATCGGGCCCCCGAAATTCATCGGTTGTGACGCGATGAATCTCCGCGGCGCGCCGTATCTGAATTAGTGAAGGCGCGTCGCCGCCGCGGACCATGTCAGGAAGCGAGAACGACCATGAACCAGTCCCGGACCACCCACGCCGACCGGCTCGTCGGCACCACCGCGGTCGTGACCGGGGCCGGCCGTGGATTCGGCCGTGCCATCGCCGCCGCACTGGCGGCTGCCGGCGCGCAGGTCGTCGGCGTCGCGCGGACCAGAGCGCAGCTCGAAGAGGTGCACACCCAGCTCGGCGACTCGTTCACCCCGGTGGTGGCCGACGCCGCCGATCCGTCGACGGCCAGCCGGCTTCTCGATCAGCACCGGCCGCGCACAGCACCAGTG
>NZ_LZKU01000275.1 GCF_001672975.1 Mycobacterium sp. 1465703.0 | reverse complement strand
CTTCGTCCTGCACGGTCACGACGATTCGCTCATTCCGGTCGGCGAGGCCGAAGACTTCGTCGAGGAACTGCGCGCGGTGTCCAAGTCACCGGTCGCCTACGCCGAATTACCGCACGCCCAGCACGGTTTCGACATCTTCAGTTCCCCGCGCGCACATCGCTCCGCGGAGGCGGTGGCGCGATTCCTGTCGTGGGTGTATGCGACGAACCCGCCCGAACGCGACTGAGACGGCTGCGATAGCCACAGCGACAGCGCGCCCGCCGACGCGCCTTGTAATCCCTTGTGTCCCTTCCGTTTCAGCAGCCACAGGGCGCCGATTGTTGTCGGTGGGTGCGGTTAGTTTGGCGGTGTGAGTCCAAGTAGTCAGCAGGATGTCGATGCGGTGTTCGACGCCCTGGATGCCGACTTGGATCGCGCCTGCGCGTTGTCGTTTGACGCGCTCAACGCGCGCCAACAACTGGCGATCTTGCAGCGATGCGAGAAGCTGCGCCGGCGCATACCGGCCCTGGAGCATCCGCTGATCAATTCCCTTGCCCGCCAAGCCCCCTGCGAGGAACTCGGCGGCACGCTGACCCATGCGATCACCGAGTCGACGCTGATCAGCCGCGCCGAAGCCACCCGCCGCATCAAAGAAGCCGCCGACCTGGGACCCCGCCACGGCCTGACCGGTGAACCCGTCGCACCGGTGCTGGCCGCCACCGCGGCCGCCCAACGCGAGGGCACCCTCGGGGCCGGCCAAGTCGCGGTGATCCGCACCTTCTACCACCAACTGCCCGGCTGGATAGACACCCCGACCCGCGAACTCGCCGAAGCACAGCTAGCCAAGTTCGGCACGCAATTTTGTCCCGAAGCACTCGCCAAACTCGCCCAAGGGCTGGCCGACCGGCTCAACCCCGACGGCACCTACCGCGACGAAGACCGGGCCCGCCAACGCGGCCTGACCCTGGGCAACCAGCAACCCGACGGCATGTCACAGCTACGCGGCCTGCTGACCCCCGAAGCGCGCGCCACCCTCGAAGCCGTCTTGGCCAAACTCGCCGCCCCGGGCATGTGCAACCCCCTCGATGCGACGCCGTGCGTGGACGGCGCCCCCAGCCAGGAAGCCATCGAGCACGACCCGCGCTCACGGAGCCAACGCAACCACGACGCGCTGCTGGCCGCCCATCGCGCGCTGCTGGCCTCCGGACAATTAGGCCAGCACAACGGGCTACCGGCCTCCATCGTGGTCACCACCACCCTCGACGAACTCGAGGCCGCCGCCGGGCGCGGCCTAACCGGCGCAGGCACCATCCTGCCGATCAGCGATGTCATCCGGTTGGCCCGCCACGCGCATCACTATCTGGCCATCTTCGACAAAGGCAAAGCCGTGGCGTTGTATCACACCAAGCGACTCGCCTCCCCCGGCCAGCGAATCATGTTGTACGCCAAGGACCGCGGCTGCTCGGCCCCCGGCTGCACCGTGCCCGGCTACTACTGCGAAGTGCATCACGTCACCGACTGGGCCAAGTGCCACACCACCGACGTCAACAACCTCACCCTCGTCTGCGGCCTACACCACCGCCTGCTCAAACCCGGCAGCTGGATCACCCGCAAAGACACCAAAGGCGACACCCAATGGATCCCACCCCCACACCTGGACAACGGCCAACCCCGCACCAACACCTTCCACCACCCCGAAAAACTGCTAGGTGATGGCGACCCATAATCGCGAGATCGCCCGGCAGGTCTAAGCCGAGCCGTTCTCCCGCGTGGCGGCCTTCTCCAGGTCGGTCAACGCCGGCTCGATCCGGTCGGCCATGTCGTCGATGTCGTTGGCCACCTCGGGCGTCGTCACGAAACCGAAGTCCAGGTAATCGGTGTAGGAGAAGCAGGTGATGTTCAGCGCGACGTCCATCACCGGCGGCCCCAGCGGCACTAGCGAATCCAGTTTGGCCCCGGCCATGTACAACGGGAACGGCGGGCCCGGCACGTTGGAGACAACCAGGTTGATGGGAGCCAGGTTTCGTGACAGCCCGCTGGCCGTGTAGGCCCGCGCGGCCAGCCCCAACAACCCCGGCGGCGTCGTCTCGGTCAGCCCCATGATCTGATGCGCCGACAACGCCTTGGCCATCAGCTTGGCGTTCTGGGTGCTTTCGTGAATTGCCAACAGCCGCTCGCCCGGGTCTTCGACATCGGTGGCCAACGACACGGTCATCGAGCTGACCTTGTTGCCGATGTCGTCCTTGTTCTCGTCGGTGCGGGTTGACACCGGGATCTGCGCGATGAGCGGTTTGGCGGGCAACTCACCGTGCTTCTGCAGATAGTCGCGGACGGCGCCGGCCACCAACGCGAGCACGACATCGTTGAGCTTGACGCCATAGGCATCCTTGATGGCTTTGGCCCGGGCCAGTTCGACGCGGCAGCCGGTAATACGCCGATGCGGCGAGACCGGTGCGTTGAAACGGGTTTTGGGCGCCTCGAAGTAGCGCGGCGGCCTGCTGCGCACACCCAAAGTGGCGATCTGCTGGCGCACCGTCTGTTCCATCAGCCGCGCGATGCGGAACGGCGTCTTGACACCGACGTTGATCAGGGCGCCCACGGCGCGCCGTTCCAGACCCGGAAGCTTGAATCCGACCAGCGATCCGACCGTTTCCTGTTGCGGCGCACGCGGTTCCGGCGTGACATCGAGCAGGATCTCTCCCAGCCCGGCGCCCGAGACCCCGTCGACGATGGCGTGGTGCATCTTGGTCAGCGTGGCGATCCGCCCGCCCTCGACGCCCTCGATCACCCACATCTCCCACAGCGGCCGGGAGCGGTCCAGCTTGTAGGACATCAGCCGGCCAACCAACTCCTCGAGCTCACGGCGACCACCCGGTGCAGGAACACCGATGCGGCGGACGTGGAAGTCGACGTCCAACTCTTCGTCTTCGACGAACCATGGCCGGTCGAGCCCCAGCGGCGCGCCGGTGACCCGCCACCGTAACTGCGGCACCTCGGGCAGGCGATCGATGAGTAATTGACGGAGTCGTTGAAAGCTGTACTCGGAGCACTCCTTCGGGTCGCAAATCGCCAGCGCGCCCACGTGCATGTGCCAGCCCGCGGTTTCTGCTGACCAAAACGCCGCGTCCACACTCGAAAGCCGTTTCATCACCTGACCGTAGCCCCCCAACCCCCGTTGCGACCAGCAATGAAGAACAAAATACCCGTCGGCTCAGCCGAGTAGCGGGTGGCTCATTGGCTTCGATCAACGGGAGTCGCTGGGGAACTCGGCGACGTCGGGCTTGGCATTGAATTGGTCCATGCCTGCGGAACCGACAAGACCCCGATTGCCGCGCCGCTACCGACGCTGACCCGAGGCTCTGCCTGATTCGCGCGGCCCCCGGTGGGCCGCGCGGGCCACATGAGCGCGGCCCGGTTCAGTGCGACGGCCTTGTTGAGGCAATTCAGGTGGTTGAGCGCGAAGTCCAGCGGCGCCGACAACGAACTCAACCTGGACAGCGGCGCCGTTATCGGCAGCAGGGACGCATCGAAGGTGGCCAACGGTGAGGAGGACAGCGCATCGAGCGCTTCGGAGATGGTTGAGATCACCTGACGGCCAGTCGTTATGACTTGCGGTGCCGCCGTCAGTGTCCAATTCCGGGACGGAGTGACGCCCGCACCATGGCGGGCCGACTCGCTGGGAACGGGCGGGGGCGAACTGAACGGTGTCAGCTTCCAGATGGCGGCCGAGGCGCGGGCGTAGGCATACATGGCGGCGGTGTCTTGGGCCCACATCCGTTCGTAGTCCGCTTCTGCGTCGGCGATAGCCGGACTGATCTGGCCTAGGCAGTTCGTCGCCGCCAGCGAGATCCGCTGCAGCCGGTTGGCATCGATCACCTGGGGCGCCACCATCGTCGCCAGCGTCAAGCCGTAGGCGCTCGCGGCCGCCTTGGCCTGGATGGCCGTCTGCTGGGCTTGTGCAGCGGTGGCATCGAGCCACGCCAGATACGGTGCGAGCGCTTGGCTTATCGCCGTTGCCGAAGCACTCTGCTCTCCCAGATCCAGCGTGGAGATCACCGCCCGGTACGTCGATAGCACCTCCCGGAGTTGGGCGCCTAGCACCTCCCAGGCCCTGGCGGCGTCCATCATTGATCCGGCGCCGGGGCCCGAATGCATCCGCGCGGAACTGCTTTCCGGCGGTAAGCTACCGAAGTCCATCACTGACCCCAGCTCAACGGTGTGCGAAATGTGTTGCAAAATCCGGCTTTTCTCTAAAGGAGTGAAGGAAATCAGGTTGGTCGGTTAGGCGGCGCGGATTACATTGCGGCAGTTTGTTTTTGCTCTTCTAGCCGCCTTTGGTGCTGGGTCCCGCGGAAGCATCGAGTTGTCGGGGGCAGTACGCCTTCGCCGATATCGTCGCGAACTGGGCGGCGCCGCTGGTGGTCAGTGCGGGATTGTTGTCCCGGAGGTCATTGAGGAGTTGAAGACCCGATATGCCACGAGCGAGCAAGCCGCAGACCGCTTTGCCGGCGCTCACGGCTTGGTTCGGGTCCTGAAAGCTGATGCCGACCGTATGGAGGTCAGCGATGAAGACTTCATTGTTGTCGTCGGCGGCGGCCTCATCCTCTCCGGGTATGGCGTGCGCGGGCACCGCGGTAACGATCCCTAGCGATACACCGAGAAGCGCTAGCAGCAGTTTCATGCATCCTCCTTCGAAAGGTTTTGTACTGGTGCGGCGCGAAAATTATTGCGCCCACGGGAATTACCCCAGCTTTGACGGCTCGACCGCGATCGCCTCTCCCTCCGTCACGTGCACGGCGTGCACGCCCGGTGTCGTCCGCAGCTTGGCGACCAGGTCGTCGAGGCCGGCCTCGTCGACGTTCCAGTGCTGCACCTGGTCGGGCATCTCCTGCAATTGGGCGATGATGCGGTCGAGCTTGACCGGCCCCTGTCTGCGCTCACCGGTGATGGCACGGGTCTGGATGCCGGTTGAGCTGACGACGCGCGACGCCGGGCTGCCCAGCGCGCCGCCCGCCAGACTGCCCAGCGTCGCCTCGTTGATCAGGCCGGCGGGGATATCCGCCGCGGCGGCCGCGGCCACGCTGGTGCCCGGTAGCGCGCTGGAGGCCAGCCTGATCGCCGGGGCGGCGGTCGCCCAGTTCGGCGGCACCGACAATTTGCCCACAGTCGGCGCGCTACCCAGCACGGCCGATACGGGCTTGGCCGCGATGCCAGCGGCGATGTGGCCGGGCGACGCCAGCCCGGCGCCCAGCGACGTCTTGGCCATCGCGGCACTCCACGGCGCATAGATGAAAAAGTTCTTCCATTGCGAGACGCCAAGGCTGATGGTGGCATTGACGACGTTGGTCCACGTCGCCTGAGTGCCGATCTGCGAAATGCTCGAATACAGCGTCTCCCAGAACGGCGCTATCTCCGTGCTCCCCGTGGCGCCCCCGATCAAGTTCTGCCAGAACTTGGTGTATTGGCCGGTGAGCGAGGTGATGTAGTCCTCGATCTGTTTGAGCCACGACGACAACGACTGCGACTCCGAGGCGGCGACGGCGGCCGCCTGGGCCGCCGAGCCGGTGTCATTGGTGGTAGCCGGCGCCTGCTCGAACGGCGTCAGCTCACCGGCCGATTCCGACGCGGCGGCGTACCCGAACATCGCCGCGACATCTTGGGCCCACATCTGGCCGTACTCGTCTTCGGTCGCCGCGATCGCCGCGTCGTTCTGTCCCAAGATGTTGGTCTGCAACAGTGTGGCAAGCAGGCTGCGGTTCGCCGCCACAACCGCCGGCGGCACGGTGGCCGCCACTGCCGCCTCGTAGGCGGCGGCCGCGGCCCGTGCCTGAGCGGCAGTCTGCTCGGCCAGGCCTGCCGTGGTCGATATCCACGCCACGTAGGGCGCCGCCGCGGCGGCCATGGACTCCGACGACGAGCCTTGCCACGATTCGCCGACCAGTTCCGAGATCACCGATGCGTAGGAAGCCGCGGTGCTGTGCAATTCGGCGGCCAGCCCGTCCCATGCCGCCGCGGCGGCCAGCAGCGGCCCGGCGCCCGGGCCGACATAGATCTGGGTGGAGATGACCTCCGGTGGCAGCGTTGCGAAATCGCTGAAAACCATTGCCGCACCTTCCTTACTTCGCGTTCGGCGGAATCACAATGACGGTGGACGTGGTCGCGATGTCGTCGACGGCCACAGCGCCGGGCACGCGAACGGTCGCCCCGGCGACGGCGCGGGTGGCGGTCCCGCCGACCGCGCGTCCGGCCAGGCTCGACAGGGCCGTCGGGCCGAACATGCCCTGCTGACCGTTGACGGCCGCCGCGGGAGCGGCGTCCAGCATGGCCTCCGGCAGCTCGGCTGCCACCGTCCGGACCGCCGGGACCGCCGAGGCCCAGTTCGCCGGCACCGACAACGACCCGACCAAGCCGGCACGGCCCGCCGACGCCGAAACCGTGCCCGCACTCGACAGCGCGGTCGAGCCCGTCAGGAGATCGCTGCGCAGCAGCGGCGCCAAGACCCCGGAGAGCG
>NZ_LZKU01000274.1 GCF_001672975.1 Mycobacterium sp. 1465703.0 | reverse complement strand
CGCGGGCCAGGAACTCGGCGCCGGCATCGACCTGATGGATCAGGCGTGGTGGTTCCCCGCCATCGCGCCACTGCCCGGCAAGGCGCCCGCGGTGATGCTGGCCGAGCGGTCGCTCCCAGGCTGCCTGATCGTGGACCAGAACGGGCGCCGGTTCGCCAACGAAGCGACCGATTACATGTCCTTCGGGCAGCGGCTGCTCGAGCTGGAGCGGTCCGGCCACCCGGTCGAGACGATGTGGATCATCTTCGATCAGCAGTACCGCAATAGTTATGTCTTTGCCGCCGAACTCTTCCCGCGCATGAGGGTCCCGCAGGCCTGGTATGACGCCGGCATCGCGGCCCGAGCGGACAACCTCACCGATCTGGGCGCTCGGATCGGCGTGCCGGTATCGACGTTCTTCGAGACGATGACCCGGTTCAACCACCACGCCGCCGCCGGCGACGATCCCGACTTCGGCCGCGGCCGCAGCGCCTACGACCGCTATTACGGCGACCCGACGATCAAGCCGAACCCGAACCTGCGTCCGTTGGTCAAAGGCCCCTTCTACGCCGTGAAGGTGGTGCTGTCCGACCTGGGCACCTGCGGTGGCCTCAAGACCGACGAGCGGGCGCGAGTGCTGCGTGAGGACGGCGGGGTGATCGCCGGGTTGTATGCGATCGGCAATACCGCCGCGAACGCGTTCGGCACGACGTATCCGGGTGCGGGCGCGACGATCGCGCAGGGGCTGGTGTACGGCTACATCGCGGCGTGCGACGCGGGTCGCCGCCACCAGAACTAGCGGGCGTCATATCAGGCGGTCATTCCGCGCCGGGACCGCCGTCCTCCTCGTCGTCTCCATCGCGGAGAAGCTTCTCGGGATGATGGAAGGTGTTGATTCGCGGTTGGCCCCGGTCCAGGTGTGGCGGTGGAATCCATTCGGTGTCGCCGCGGGCGTTTTTGCGAGTGGTCCAGCCGCCGGGTCTTAGCAGGCGGTGTTGCGGTCCGCAGGCGAAGGTCAGGTCGTTGACGTCGGTGGTGTGGCACTTGCTGTAGTCGGTGACGTGATGGACGTCGCAGTAGTAGCCCTTGACGTCGCAGCCGGGCGCCGAGCACCCGCGATCCTTGGCATACAGCACAATTCGCTGTCCTGGCGAAGCGAGTCGTTTGGTGTGGTACAGCGCTAGCGCCTTGCCCTTGTCGAAGATCACCAGATAGTGACGGGAATGGCGGGCCAGGCGGATCACATCACTCATTGGCAAGATGGTGCCGCCACCGGTCAGGCCCCGCCCGGCGGCCGATTCCAGCTCGTGGAGCGTTGTGGTGACCACGATGGAAGCCGGTAAACCGTTGTGTTGACCCAGCTTTCCGGAGGCCAGCAGCGCACGCAATCCCGCGTTGAGGCCGTCATGGTTACGTTGGCCGGCCGAGCGTGGGTCGCGGTTGATGGCGTCTTGGGTGGGCGTGCCGTCCACGCATGGCGTTTCGTCGAAGGGGTTGCACATCCCCGGTGCGGCCAGCTTGGCCAGCACGGCTTCCAGGGTGGCGCGCAGTTCGGGGGTGATCCAGCCGCGCAGCACCGACATGCCGTCTGATTCCTGGCGGCCGACAACCAGGCCACGGCGGCGGGTCCGGTCTTCGTCGCTGAACGTCCCGTCCGGGTTGAGGCAATCGGCCAGCATGTCAGCCAACCCGGTCAGCTGCTCGGGCCGATACTGACTGCCTTGCCGGGCCAGATCAGCTTCGGCCCGCTGCCGGGTGAGCTGATCCACCCAGCCGGGCAGCTGGTGGCAGAACCGGCGGATGACGGCGACCTGACCGGCCCCGAGCTCTCCCGCGCGCTGTCGGGCAGCGGTGGCGGCCAGCACCGGTGCGATGGGCTCGCCGGTCAACCCGTGGCGCGGTCCCAGGTCGGCGGCTTCCTTGATGCGGCGAGAGGCTTCGGCGCGACTGATCAAGGTCCGATCGGCCAGGGCGTGCGACAGCGTGCCGCCAAGCTCCTCTGGGCCGGCTTGCCGGGCAACGTGATTGATGAGCTGATGTTCGGCCACTGGCAGCCGGCGTCGCGCTTTCTCACAGCGCTCCAACAACGCCAGGCATTCTCGGGGCGTCAGCGCGCCGAAACTCAGACCACCCACACCATCGAGCGCGGCATCGAGCGCGTCGAAGGCCTCGACGATCTCTTCCCGACTACTCGAACCCATACTCCGCAGCGTAAGAAGCACCACCGACAATAAACCCCGCATTGTGACCACTGAAACCACAGTGAGACAAGGGATTTCGCTATGCGTATTCGATATCCGTAATCATGCCCGCGTGTGGCGGGACGCCCGGCGGCACGGGCGAAACCGGCCGCCACCGCCGGAACTAGTCCGCCTCGCGCTTCGCCTGCACCTGCTTCTCGATTTCGCGCCAATACCCCGGCGTGGGACGCGGCTTCCCGAAGCCGCCCTTCGCGGCCTTCTTCAGCACGGCGTCAGCCTCGTCGATGTCCTTGATGAGCTCCAAGGCGAACTCACGTTCGGCGGCGTAGTACTTCGCCGCCCAGCGCAACGCGATGACCGAATACGCCCACGCGGGTTCGCCCTCGGCGCCATCGGCGTCCTCGACCGCCTTGCGGTGCCTGGCTTCGGCGTACGCCACGTGCTCCTGCAGCAATTCCTTCAACCGAGCCGGATTACTGAGGTGGCCGAACGTAACGCGAAGCAGCACACTGTGCTTCAGCACCGGCGGATCCACCGGCGCATGGTTGGTCCACTCGGTGACGGCGTCCATCCCAGCCGAGGTGATCTTGTACAGCCGGCGGCTGCGGGTGCCCTCGTCGCGCTCCACGCGCGACGTCACCAGTCCCAACGACTCCAGCTTTTTCAGCTCGGTGTAGATCTGGCTGTACGACGGGCTCCAGTAATAGAGGTCGACGCTCCAATCGATCCATTTCTTGAGGTCGTAGCCCGAAACTTCCTCTTCGTAGGACATCATGCCCAGCAGCGCCCAGCTGGTGGCGGCAAGCGCTGCGTTAGCCGGCTTTTGCCCGGCAGGGTCCGTTTCGGAGGCCATGCCGCCAGGTTAACAACCCCGACCCCTAGATTGGAGGACATGGACCGCTGGCTGGGACGCCCATGAAATTTGCCTTCCCCGTTCCGCACCTGCTGCGCCTCAAGGCGATTACCCAGCCATGGGAGGCGGCCGTCACCGGACCCGAACAACGACGCATGATGCAATGCGCGGACCGGTGGGGCTACGACATGATTGCGGTGCCTGAGCATCTCGTCATCCCCACTGACCACGTCGAGTTGTCCGGGCCGCACTACCTGCACTCGACGACCGCGCAGGCCTTCATCGCCGGCGCCACCGAGCGGGTGGCCATCAACTCCTGCGTCACCATCCTGCCGCTGCAGCACCCCATCGTGCTGGCCAAAGCGCTGGCCACCGCGGACTGGATGAGCGGGGGCCGGATGATGGTGACCTTCGGGGTGGGCTGGCTGGCCCGCGAGTTCGAGCTGCTCGGGGTGCCGTTCGGGGAACGGGGCCGCATCGCCGACGAATATCTGGCCGCCATCGTCGAATTGTGGACCAGCGACTCCCCTCGGTTCGAAGGCCGGTATGTGTCGTTCGCCGACATCGCATTCGAGCCGAAACCTGTTCAGAAACCGCATCTTCCGATCTGGATCGGCGGTGACGTCGAGGCCGCGCTGCGCAGGGCGGCCGACTTCGGGTCCGGGTGGTGGCCGTTTCTCACACCGCCCGAGCAGATCCCGGAAAAACTCGACTACATCAAGTCCCACCCTTCCTATGACGGGCGGGAATTCGAGGTGATGCACGGGCTGGGCACCAACCGGGTCGGTGAAGGACACGTCGCGCGCAGCACCAGCGACCGTCCCGGCATGAGCGCGGGACAAATCGTCGACCGGTTGAATTGGCTTGCCGAGCAGGGCGTGACGATGACCGCGGTACCCGCTCCCGCCGTGGGCGGCGTGGACGAATACCTCGACTACGCGCAGTGGGTCATTGAAGAGATCAAACCGCAGGTGTCCTAGCGGATCTGCAATCCGCGCCGGCGCACCCAAAACACCGCGGCGATGCTGCCGGCGATCCACACACTGACGGCGATGGCGAGGTGCACGAAACTCTTGGTGTCCCGCCCGAGCACCGGCCAGATCAGCGCGGGCGCTCGATGCCACAGCACGCGATGCTCCACACCGTTCATCGGATCGGCCACGTAGTACAGCGCGTAGGGCAGCGTGAGGGCCACTACCCAACTGCGGGTGCGGCGCAGATCACCGCGCCGGCGCCAGCGCCGGATCAGCGGCTCGACACTGACCGGGTACAGCACCGAGATGAGGTTGCCGACGCCCAGCCAGGATACGATGGGTACCGCGACGGTGGGGATCGTAATGGCCAGGCGTGCAGGGGTTTCCAGCCACAGCGTCAACGCGACCGCGGCGGCCAGGGTGGGCAGACCGACGATCGCGAGCAGGGCGAGGTTCTTGATCAACAGGATTCGCCAGAACGGCACGCGAGCGGACAAACCCCGAAGAATCCGGTAATGGTCGGCGCCCAGGAAGTTCGTGGTGGTGACATCGGCCAGCACCCAGGACGAGAAGTAGGTGCCCACCAGAATCACCCAATCATGGTGACGGCCGAGAGTCAGCGGCTGCACCAGCAACCAGCCGGCAGCGAAGATCACGTTGGCCACCACACCCATCAGCCAGGTGCGCGGCCGGGTGAACGACCACCGGATCTCGGCGATGACCGCGGGAATCAGTCTTTTTTCGAAGTCCTTGGCGGCGCGCTGGGCCGCGGTGGGGCGCGGCGCAGTGACACGCACCGCGGTGCGCAGCGCCGCACTCACCCGCGGATGCACCGACACCGCGGATTCCGGGCGAGCGGATCCAGACGAAACGATCACCTGTGGCCCCCTCAATCTCGGATCAGTTCAACGGCTCGTCCGCACGATACGCAGGGCAGGATAGCGGGATGAACCGTAAGCGTGTCATCGTCGCCGGGCTCGGGGACGTGGGCGTCCTCGCGGCGATCCGGTTGTCCCGGCATGCCGACGTCGTCGGGATCTCGGCCAAACCCGCGCTGGTGAGCGGGCAAGAACTCGGCGTCCGGCTGTCGCGTCCGCACGATTGGGCCCGCGACTACTGGATTCCGTTTGACCGCTTCCGCAGCCTCGATCGGGTTCAAACGCTGCAGGCAACGCTGACCGGGGTGGACCTGGCCGCCCGACTCGTCTTCTGCCGACGCGAAGACGGCACAACCATGACCGAGGCATACGACGCGCTGATCATCTCGACCGGCGTCAGCAACGGATTTTGGCGCCAACCGACCCTACAGTCGGCCGCCGAGATCGGCGCGGGACTGCGTGCCGCGCACGACCGGCTGGCAGCCGCCAAGTCGGTGATCGTGGTGGGCGGCGGTGCGGCGGCGGTCAGCAGCGCGCTCAATATGGCGACCACCTGGCCAGACAAGAGCGTCGACCTGTACTTCCCGGGACAGTCCGCGCTGCAGGTGCATCATCCGCGGACGTGGCAACGGATCCGCAGCCGGCTGACCGCGCTCGACGTCGGCGTGCACCCGGGACACCGCGCGGTGCTGACCGAGGGCTTCACCGGCGATGACCTGACCGCCGAACCGGTCTACTGGAGCACCGGACAACCCCCGGCGACGGCCGACGCCGTGCTGTGGGCGATCGGGCGGGTGCGGCCCAACACCGACTGGCTGCCAGCCGACCTGCTCGACGAGCGCGGATTCGTCAGCGTCACCCCGGAGCTGCGGGTGCCCGGTCAGCGGGGGGTGTTCGCGGTCGGCGACGTCGCGGCGACCGACCCGTTGCGCAGCTCGGCCCGCAACCGTGGCGACGCGTTGGTGGCGCGCAACGTCCTGTCCGACTTCGGCGGACGGCCACTGCGCAGCTACCGTGCGCCGACGCGGCGGTGGGGTTCGTTAGTGGGAATACAGCCCAACGGGCTGGAGGTTTTTTTGCCGACCGGACATTCCTTCCGCTTCCCGTCCTGGTCCGTCGAGCGCGTGGTGATGCCGTGGATCGTGCGTTGGGGCATGTATCGCGGCGTGCGGCAGAACAATCCGCTGGGGTAAGGAGCTGCAAGGTGAATCTTCACCGACCCCAGCGCGGCCGATCAGGCGGTGTTGAGCAGCAGCATGAGTCCGTAGTCCATGTGGATTTGTTGATGGCAATGCAGCAGCGAAAGACCGGGTTGATCGGCGACGAAATCGACCTCCATGGTTTGGTAGCCGCCGAGCATCGCGACGTCCTTGCGCACGCCCGCGGTGGGCGTCCCGGCGAACCGGGTGATTTCGAACGTATGCCGGTGTAAGTGCATGGGGTGCAGGTCGTCGCTGGCGTTGCGGAAACGCAGCCGGTAGCGCTTGTTTCGCTCGATGTCGAGCACCGGTTTGTTGGTATCCATCGCGAAAGGCACGCCGTTGATCGTCCAGACATTGAAACCGTTGTCGGCGGCGTTGCGTTTCTCGATCAACATGTCGATGGTGTGATCGGGCGGTGGCAGGCTCGCCGGTTGGGGCGTGCCGAACAGCCGGTAATCCCACGCGAACGACGGGGGCGGCGCCCATTGCGGATCCCCGCTACGCCCGGCATATTCGACGACCACCCCCATTCCGTGGTCGCGGTCGTCGTCGGACAGATCGCCCAACACCCAGACCCCCGGGTTGGTCATGCTGACGATGGCCGAGATGCGTTCGCCCGCACCGAGCCATAGCACCGGGACGGCGGCGGGCACGGAAACCGGATTGCCGTCCAGCGCAACGATGTTGAAGGTGTGCCCGGCCAGGGCCAAGCTGCGAGTCTCGGTGGCGCTGCCGTTGAGGACATGGAGCAATACCCGCTGACCGGCGTGCACGCGGATCGGATCGCCGTGGCCGAGCATGCGCCCGTTGATGGCGAACGCCCCGTAACCCACCTCATTGCCCGGTAACTCACCTCGACTCAGCGAGGCGGCCATTGCCGACTCCCCCCGCTGTTTGAGGTCGGCGTCTTGCTCACCGATCAGAAAGTCACTGGCCATGTCGCCGCCACGACTCAACATGGGCTCAAACTCCTTGAGCGTCAGGAAGATTTCCTGGTCGTAGGCACCCGCGTTGTGCGCGGGTTCGATGTAGACCGGGCCAACCAAACCGCTGTACTGGCCGCGGGACAGATCGGCGCGCGGAACGACGTGGCTGTGATAGAAGCGGAAGCCCGCCGGGCCGGGCACAAAAGAAATTCTGCGCATTCCGTGCGCGGGAATGTCAGGGGTTCCCTCTTCGGCGGCGCCGTCCACGTCGACCGGGACGTGCTGGCCGTGCCAGTGCAACTGTTCCGGAAAATCGGTGTCGTTGAAGACATCGACCCAGGTGCGCCGCCCCTCCCTGAACCGCAGCAGCGGACCCGGAAACTGGCCGTTGTAGGTCAAAGTCGACACGATCCGGTCGGGAGCCAACTCAACTTTTCCGGAGCCGATCCGCAGTGTGTAGTCGGCTTTGCCGCCGGGCGGGCCGGGGGGTGAGGGGTGCGAACAGGCGGCGTCCGCACCGGCCGCGACGCTTCCCGTTGCCGCCGCCAATGCGAGGCCGGCCCACTTGCCGAACTCACGCCGGTTGAGCACCATCGTCACCGCCCGCTGGCCTGAGCCATCAGAACCGGAATGAAGAAATCGACCCGACGGCTCAATTCGCTTGCCACCCGCCGAAACTCGGGATACCCGGCATCGGCGGCCGACGGGTCGGGCAGGCTCCAATGCGTCGTGGTGGCCAGGCCTTGATCGCGCGCGTATTCGCGCACCTTGTCGCACAACGTGATCACGCAGTCGAAGCGACGTCGGGAAACCGCGGCCAAGGGTTGAGGCCGGGTACCACTGAGGTCGATGCCGTACTCCTCGCGCATCACCCGGACGGCGTTGACGTGAAGCTGCGGTTTGGGATGACTGCCCGCGCTCGCCGTCCGAATGCGGCCCTGGCCCCGTTTCTCGAGCAGTGCCGCGGCCATGGGTGAGCGCGCGCTGTTGCCGGTGCACAAGAACAACACCGACCGCGGTGCCGGCTTGGCCGGAGGCGTGGGCGCCAGCGCCGGGTGCAGGGCGGCGGCGGCTTCACCGAATCCCTTCGCGCACCTCGTCAGGTTCAACCAGTAATAGGTATCGCGGCCATCGAAGGTACTGCGTCGCGCATCGATGAGTCCGGCCGAACGCAACAGCCGCAAGTGATACGAGACCAGGTTCTGCGGCTCGCCAACGGCGGCAGCCAATTCCCGCACCCGGTGGTCCCCGGATGCCAACGTGGTGAGCAATGCCCACCGCAGTGGATGTGAGGCCATCCGCATCAGCGGTGGAACGGCCGCTCGATTGACTGGCACCATACTCCCGGACAATACATCAAGCTGGTTTGATAGGTTAACGTCGCGCACGGTGACATCGTGTTCCTTCTCCGAGAGGAGACCAAGTGTCGGAAAGCACCCCACTGAACGCCACACCCGCCAACGGCGAATTGCGCCGGAGTCTGGGTGTTTTCGATGCGGTGACGATCGGGCTGGGGTCGATGATCGGGGCCGGGATCTTCGCGGCACTGGCGCCCGCGGCGCATGCCGCCGGCGCGGGGTTGCTGCTGGGCCTGGCGCTGGCAGCGGTGGTGGCCTACTGCAACGCCACTTCGTCGGCGCGGCTGGCGGCACGCTACCCCGCGTCGGGCGGCACCTATGTCTACGGCCGAAAACGACTGGGAGATTTCTGGGGATACCTGGCCGGGTGGGGTTTTGTGGTCGGCAAGACCGCGTCGTGCGCGGCGATGGCGTTGACCGTCGGTGTCTATGCCTTCCCGGCACACGCGCATGCGGTGGCCGTCGGGGCGGTGGTCGCGCTGACCGCGGTGAACTATGCCGGCGTGCAGAAGTCGGCGTGGCTGACCCGCATCATCGTCGCCGCGGTTCTGGCCGTGCTCGCCGCGGTGATCCTCACCGCGTTCGCGTCCGCGACGCCGGCCATCGATCAACTCCGCCCGGCCGGCGCGACGGCCGGCGGTGTAGTGCAGGCCGCCGGTCTGCTGTTCTTCGCTTTTGCCGGCTACGCGCGCATCGCGACACTCGGTGAAGAGGTACGCGACCCGGCCCGCACCATTCCACGCGCGATACCGCTGGCGTTAACCATCACCCTGGCCGTCTACACCCTGGTCGCGTTTTCCGCGCTCTCGGTGCTGGGGCCGAGCCGCCTCGCCCGCAGCGCCGCCCCGCTGGTCGATACGGCCCGCGCGGCCGGAGCGGACTGGCTGGTTCCCGTCGTCCAGGTGGGCGGGGTGGTCGCGGCGGTGGGCTCGTTGCTCGCGCTGATTCTGGGCGTCTCGCGCACCACATTGGCCATGGCACGTGACCGCCATCTCCCCCACGTGCTTGCCGCCGTGCACCCACGGTTTCAGGTGCCGCACCGGGCGGAGTTGGTGATCGGCGCCGTGGTTGCGATCCTGGCCGCCACCACCGACCTGCGTGACGCCATCGGGTTTTCCTCGTTCGCCGTACTGATCTACTACGCCGTCGCCAACGCCTCCGCGGTCACCCTCGGGCGCGATGAGGGCCGCCCACACCGGGCCATTCCGGTGATCGGGCTGCTCGGCTGCCTGGTGCTGGCTTTCGCCCTGCCGCTGTGGTCGGTGCTGACCGGTGTGGCGGTGGTGGGCATCGGCGTCATCGTCTACCTCGTTCGGCAATTCATCGGCCCGAGGATGTTGCGGGGCAAAGATGCCCCGTCCGCCGGCAAATCACGAAGGCGCGATTCCACCGGGACCTGACGGGGAAGACTGACCGGATGGCCGATCCGGGAAACGAAGCATTCGACAAGCTGGTGGCGCTGCTGAACTATCCGATGTTCGTCGTCACCACCCGGGCCAACGGCACCTTGGCCGGTTGCCTGGTGGGTTTCGCCAGCCAGACCAGCATCCACCCGCCCCGATTCCTGGTCGGCCTCTCACGGCGCAACCACACCTTCCGGATCGCTCGCGACGCCTCCCACCTGGCCGTGCACGTGTTCGACCACGAGCATCTCGAGGTGGCCGAGCTCTTCGGCAGCCAGACCGGTGACGAAGTCAACAAATTCGACCGCTGTTCCTGGCACGGTGGACCGGAACAGATGCCCATCCTGGACGATGCCGCCGCTTGGTTCGTCGGCGAGATCCTGGAACGTTTCTCGCTGGGTGACCACGTCGGGCATCTGCTCGCACCGGTCGAAGGCAGTCCGCCAACCGAACTGGAGAGCTGGGTGTCCTTCGGTGACGTGCGCCAGTTGCAACCTGGGCACGAGGCGTAACGCGTGGACGAGTCGCCCCGCATCAGTGCCATCCCCAGCATCATCGAGCTCGCCCCGTTTTACGCAGACCCCCCGGATGGCGTGCGCGCCAACATGATTTTCAGCGCCGACGGCGCCGCCGCATTCGGCGGTCGCGCCGGGCCGCTGTCATGCCCCACCGATCAACGACTGCTGAAGATCCTGCGCGGCCTCGCCGACGTCGTATTGGTCGGGGCCGGCACCGCCCGCGCCGAAAACTACGGTCCGGTGATGCTCAGCGATGCGGCCCGGGCCAGGCGGCAGCACGAAGGGCGCGCTGAACCGCCGCCGATCGCCGTGGTGAGCCGAAGTGGCGAGCTCCCGGCCCGGCTTTTCAGCAATCCCCGGCAGCCGCCGATCCTGGTGACCTGCGCGCGAACCGCGGCACGATATGACCCCGACGACGACCGGCAACACCTCCTGGTCGCCGGGGAGGACTCGGTGAACGTCGGGCGCGCGGTCGCGATGCTGCGCGAGCGGGGCATGCACCGCATCTTGTGCGAGGGCGGGCCGACGCTGCTCGACGAGCTGGTGGAAGCCGACGCCATCACCGAGCTGTGCCTGACGCTTGCCCCCAAACTGGCGGCGAGCCAACCGGTGGGTTACCGGTGGCAGCCGGCGCGGCTGCCCGCCCCCGTCACCTTGCGCCTCGAGCACACGTTGGTCTGCGACGGCTATCTGTTTTTGAAGTATCGCCGCTGAGCATGGTGCCGACCGAAATGAAGTTGCGCGAAAGCGCTCGGCATGCAGTCGACGGCGCATCTTCCTATGATGAAAAGGCCCGGTTTGAAACCTGATCGGATCGCTTCGCGCGACACCCCGTCAATCGATCGCTACCCCACTTCCTCGATGCACACAGAAAAGGATCACCGGCCAGGTGAGCAGTTCAGACGACGACCATGACTACCGTAATCTGGCGGTGAACAGATTGCGCCCCAGCGAAATTCAATGGGCGCTGAACCACGACGCGGTCCATGGGATCGCGTACGCGTTCAAGAATCCGGTCGCCGTTGCCGAATCCATCGAGGATCCCAGCGACGACCGAAAGACCTACCTGGTGCGGGTCAAGCGCGACGACCTGGCCAACGCGCTGGAAAAAATCAACGAATGGATCTTCGACAATCCCGGCCCGGCCGGCATGCAAGCCTACGGATTCGTCCGTGCGCTGTCCCGAGAAGGGCTCACCGAACGCACCAGCGGTGACGACGACAACCGTTAATCGCCCGGCTGACGACGCTCATCAGATAGCCCGCGGCTCAGTCCGTAACCGGTGCCGAATCGTCTTCGCGCTCAGCGTCTTCTACGGTCAACGGCAACGCCAGTTCTTCCAGCGGGCGCTGCTCGGCGGCGATGCCGAGCCAGAGTTCGACCAGCCCGGCCGCCGCCATCACGACCGCGCCGATGAGGAATGACCAGACGACCGCCGAGCGCATGCCCGAGTTAATCAGCTGACCGAAGAGCAACGGTCCGGTGATGCCACCGATCGCCGTGCCCATCGCATAGAAGAATGCGATCGCCAGTGCCCGGGTCTCCATCGGGAAGATCTCGCTGACCGTCAGGTACGCCGCGCTGGCGCCGGCCGAGGCCAGGAAGAAGGCGACGATCAGCACGCCGATGAAGGCCCACACACCGCCGGCCTGGGTGACAAACACCACCGCCAGCGCCACCACCGCGACAGCGGAGCCGATATAAGTCAGCGTGATCATCGGTTTGCGGCCGACGGTGTCGAACAAGTGCCCGAGCACCAACGGGCCGGCGAAGTTACTCAGGGCCCATATAACGAAGAACACCGGCACCATGCCCGACGGCACGGCGTAGAACTGGCTGAGCAGAGTGCCCAGGTTGAACGTGACGCCGTTGTAGAGGAACGCTTGCCCGATGAACAGCGCCAGTCCCAGGATCGCGCGCCGCGGATAGAGCTTGAATGCCACCCTGGCGATCTCCCGGAACGAAATCGCGGTGCGCTGACGGATCCGCAGCGCCTTGCCCTGCGGTTCGGGCAATGCTTGGCCGGTCTCCTGCTGAACCGCCTCTTCGATCTCGCCGACGATGTGCTCGGCTTCTTCCTCACGACCGTGAATGAACAGCCAGCGCGGGCTTTCCGGGACGTTGCGCCGGACCAGCAGCACGAAGATGCCGAGGATGGCGCCGATGCCGAAGGCGAGCCGCCACCCGACGTTGGCCGGGAAGTTCGACGTGTCCAACAGGATCAGCGCACCGCCCGCACCGGCGGCCGAACCCAGCCAATAGGTTCCGTTGATGATCAGGTCGACTCGACCGCGCACGCGCGCCGGGATCAACTCGTCGATGGCCGAATTGATGGCGGCGTATTCGCCGCCGATGCCAGAGCCGGTGAAGAAACGCGCCACGAAGAAATACCACGGGGCGAACGCGAAGGCAGTCGCGACGGTGGCCACCAAATAGATCGCGAGGGTGAGGATGAACAGATTTCGCCGGCCGAAGCGGTCCGTCAGGTGACCGAAGAACAACGCACCCAGGCAGGCCCCGGCGATGTAGATCGCGGCCGCCATGCCGATCTGTGCCGGGTCCAGCGCGATGCCGCTGTTGTGCTCCATGAGGCGGGCCGAGACGTTGCCCACCATGGTGACCTCGAGCCCGTCGAGCACCCACACCCCGCCCAGGCCGACCACGACGCGCCAGTGAAACCGTGACCACGGCAGCCGGTCCAGCCGCGCCGGTACATGCGTCGTGATGGTTTTGATTTGCGCGCTGGCACTCATGCGGTCTCCGTTCTGGGTTGACAGAGATTTACCCACCCGCGCCCGTCGCTAGCCTTCAGCCCCGAAACTAACCGGTGCCGAGTCGGCCGGCGTCAGCTTCGATCGGAACGCGACTCCTCGGGAGTCCAGGCCTGCGGCTGGCCGGGATGCCCGGGAAACAGAAAGTCGAGGAAAGCCGAGGCGGTGGGCTGAGGCTCGTGGTTGGCCAGTCCCGGGCGCTCGTTGGCTTCGATGAAGGCGTACTCGGCGCCCGTAACGTCGGGCACCAACAGGTCGATGCCGGTCACCGGGATGCCGATCGCTTCGGCCGCCGTCACCGCGACGCGACACAGTTCCTGGTTGACGTGCGCGGTGACGTCGTGGATGGTGCCGCCCTGATGCAGGTTCGCAGTACGGCGAACACGCAGCCGAGTGCCCTGCGGCAGTACATCGTCCAGAGTCCAACCGGCTTCGGCCACCGTGGACTCCGTCAAGTCGTCGAGTGGGATGCGGGACTCGCCGCCGGTGGCCGCCGAGCGCCGCCGGCTCTCGGCCGCGATCAAGTCCCGCACGCTGTGCTCGCCCGTACCGATGATTTCGGGAGGCAAGCGCAGTGCGGCGGCCACTACGCGGCCGTCGATCACCACCAGCCGAAGGTCGTCGCCGGTCACCCGCTGCTCGATCAGCACGTCGGGGTATTGCTGACGGGCCCGCGCCAGGGCGGCGCTCAGGTCGTCGGGGCCATTGTCCGGGGAGACCCCGACGGTAATGCCTTTCCCCTGCTCGCCACGGGTCGGCTTGACGACAACCTCGCCGACCTCCTTGAGGAAGGCGAAGTCGCTCTCGTCGAAGGTGGCCAGCCGGGCGCGCGGCACGGTGATGCCGGCCTCGGAGACCAGGCGACGGGTCAGTCGTTTGTCATCGCAACGGCACATGGCCACCGCCGAGGTGTATTCGGACAGCGATTCGCGGGTGATGACGCTGCGGCCGCCGTGGCTGAGCCGCATCTCGCCGGTCTCGGCGTCGAGCACCTCCACCCAGATCCCCCGGCGCAGCGCTTCGTCGGCGATGATCCGCGCGTACGGGTTGAGGTCGTCGACCGTCTCGGGCGGCGGACTGAACAGCGGTTCGTTGATCGCGTTCTTGCGCTTGATCGCCAGCACCGGGACGCGGCGGAAACCCAGCTTTTCGTAGAGGCCGATGGCGGCGGCATTGTCGTGCGCGACGGACAGATCCATGTAGGCGCGGCCCTCACTGCGGAAGTGCTCGGCCAGGGCCTTGGTGAGGGCGCCACCCACCCCGGGCAGGCCGGCGGCCGGATCGACCGCCAACGTCCACAGGCTCGATCCCTCCTCCGGGTCGTTGAACAGCAACTCGTGGTCAACGCCGGTGACGGTGCCGACCACGGCACCGTCTTCGTCGCGCACCGCCAGCAGGTACTTCACCGCCGGCACGTGCTGGTGGTTGTCCCAAATGACGTCGACCCCGGCCGGGACCATGCCGCAGCGCACGTAGACGCGGTTCATGGCGTCGGCATCGATCGGGTCGTTCAGCGTGCGCACCGTGACACCCAGCGGTGTGGGCGCCAGGCTTTTGGTTTCGGCGGTGAAACGGAGCCGGTAGGTGTGGCTGGGGTCGATGAACAGCTCGGTGGGCGCCTCGGCCACCACGACATGGGACTCGCGGGCATAGATGCAGATGTCGCGGCGTCCGGGCCCTTCGCGTCGCAGCGCCTCGACCAACTCTTGGGAATTGGCGAAAGTTTGCCCGAAAATCAGTCGGCCCCAACCTAGTTCGAGCTCAACATCCTTGGCCATCGCATCGACCAGCTCCTGCGGCGAAGCGTCATGCAGGCCGAGTGTGATCGCCTCGGTGTGGTCGCCGGTGTGGTCGACCATGGTCATGCGACCGGTCCGGTGACACCGTGACGCTGCAACCACAGCTCGAGCAGAGCGATCTGCCAGAGCTCGTTGCCGCGCAGCGGGGTCAGTTTGCCGTTGGGGTTGGCCAGCAGCGCGTCGACCGCATCTGCACGAAACAGCCCGCGCTCCTTGGCAACCGGCGCATACAGGGCGTCGCGCACCATGTCCAGGTAGGGCCCCTCGAGGTGGGTCAGCGCCGGAACCGGGAAGTAGCCCTTCGGCCGGTCGATGACCTCCGACGGAATCACCCGTCGCGCAGCCTGTTTGAGGACGCCCTTGCCTTCGTGGGCGGTCTTCAACTCCGGGGGGCAGGTGGCGGCCAGTTCCACCAACTCGTGGTCGAGGAAGGGAACCCGGCCCTCCAGCCCCCAGGCCATGGTCATGTTGTCGACGCGCTTCACCGGGTCGTCGATCAGCATCACGGTGGTGTCGAGCCGCAGGGCGCGGTCGACACCCGTTTCGGCGCCGGCCTGCGCGAAGTGCTCGGTGACGAAGCGGCCACTGGGGTCGCCGGGCGCCATGATCCCCGGCCCCAGCAGGCCGGCCAGTTCCTTGGAATCGCGATCGAAGAAGGCGCCGCGGTACTCGGTGACAGCGCCCTCCAGCGATGCGGCGGCCGGTGAGCCCATCGGCGGATACCAGTGGTAGCCCGCGAACACCTCGTCAGCGCCCTGGCCTGACTGAACGACTTTGACGTGCCGAGCCACTTCCTGGCTGAGCAGATAGAAGGCCACACAGTCGTGACTGACCATCGGCTCACTCATGGCGCCGATCGCGCCGTCCAGCGCGGGCAGCATTCGGTCGGTCTCGATGCGGATCTGGTGGTGATCGGTCTCGAAACGCTGGGCCACGATGTCGGAGTACTGGAACTCGTCGCCCTTGACGCCGCCGGCCGACTCGAAGCCGATGGAGAAGGTGGACAGCCCGTGCTGGCCGGCTTCGGACAGCAGACCCACGATCAGGCTGGAGTCGACGCCGCCGGAGAGCAGACAACCGACCGGCACGTCGGCGACCAGCCGGCGCTTGACCGCCAATCGCAGAGTGGACAGCACGGCGTCTTCCCAGTCGCGCTCCGACCAATCCGCGCGGTCCGCATGCCGGGTGAAGTCGGGCGCCCAATAGGTGGTGAGGGTGCGTTTGCCGTCCGGCTCGATGGCCACCAGCGAGGCCGGCGGCACCTTGCGGACACCGCGCAGGATGGTGGCCGGTGCGGGCACCACCGAGTGGAAGGTCATGTAGTGGTGCAGGGCGAACGGGTCGATCCGGGTGTCCACGCCACCGCCGGCCAGCAGGGCCGGCAGCGCCGAGGCGAACCGGAGCCGGTGGCTGTCCTCGGTCACGTACAACGGCTTGATGCCAAGCCGGTCCCGGCCCAGCAGCACTCGCCCGCTGTCGCGTTCGACGATCGCGAAGGCGAACATGCCGAACAGGTGGCTGACGAAGTCATCGCCCCACCGGTGGTAGGCCTTGATCAGAACTTCGGTGTCGCTGTGCGAGAAGAAGCGGTAGCCATACCCGCTCAACTCCTGGCGCAGCTCCTTGTAGTTGTAGATGCAGCCGTTCCAGGCGATGGACAGACCCAGCTCGGAGTCGACCATCGGCTGGGCACCGGCCTCGGTCAGGTCGATGATTTTGAGGCGACGATGGCCGAGCGCAACTCGGCCCTGAGACCAGGCACCGCCCGCATCCGGGCCCCGTGGTGTCATCACCGCGGCCATCGCTGAGACCGCCGCTACATCGGGCGCCTGCCCGTCGAGCCGTACCTCCCCGGTGACTCCGCACACGTCTTCGACCCTACCGTTGCCCGGATCGAAGCGCGCGCATGCTCTGGCAAAAGTCCTGCAACGGGCCACCTACCCCCACTGCCAACGTGGTGCGATCACCACGTTCGGCGAAGGTGTGAACTGGATCGCACCGCCGCCGCGTGTCACCGGTACCCGTCATGACTTCGTCGGCGGCTGGTCATCACCGGATGCCGCATTGAATCGTTCGTGCGGGGCCAGTTCGCGTTGCCGCTCCGCCCGGACCAGACGGTTGAGCTGTTCGCCGTACATCTGGACCGAGTCGGCGGCCAGCATCTCGTGGTGCATGCAGTCCACTGCGTGGGTGAGGACGTCACCCGATGCGTAGGGCTCCCACGACCGGGCCAACTGGAAACTGCGATCGCTTTGGTCGCGCACCGCGCAGAAGACGGTGATGTCGCCGTCGAACAGCCTGGGTTGGTGGACCCGGTAGAGCTCGATGTTGTCGTGGAGGTTGCCGACCAGCAGATCGACGAGCTGTTGGTGCCGGGAAATGTCCGCGACTCCCGACTCGCGCAATAACTCTGCCAGTTGCTCGTCGGTGGGCGGCCCGGTGTGCGCATCGGTGCTGATGTTGTAGGCCCGCAGCACATCATCGAGCACTTGCCGCTCGCCCAGGGCGTGCTCGGGCAGAGCAATGCCATCGGCGATGCTGGGTTGCGCATCGAGAAGGATCAGGCGCCCTATCACGCAGCCGCGGCGCTGCAGCTCGATCGCGATCTCGTGGGCAACGACCCCGCCGAACGACCAGCCCAACATGTTGTAGGGCCCGCCGGGATGGACGTCCTGGATCCGGTCGGCGTACACCTCGGCCAACTCGCGGAGCGAACGCGGTCGGGCTTCGTCGGCGTTGCGAATTTGCTGGATGCCGATGATCGGGCAGTCCAGGTACGTGCCGAGCACCTGATACGGCCAACTCACGCCGCCCGCCGGATGGATGCAGAACAGCGGCACGCCGGACCCCTTCTTCAAGGTCTGCACGGGGGCTACGTCGTCGGCATCCGTCGCGCCGCTGCGCAGTCGTTGACTCAATTCGCCGACGGTGGGCGCGTCGAACAACATGCGTACCGCGAGGTCAGCACCGAGGCTGGCGTTGATCGCGGCGACCAGCCGCATCGCGGAGATGCTGTCGCCACCCAGATCGAAGAACGAGTCGTCGACGCCGACGCGCTCGACACCGAGCACCCGGGCGAAGCCGTCCGCCAACGACTGTTCGAGGGCGGTGGACGGGGCCCGGTAGCGGCTGCCGAGGTACTCCGTTGCCGGCAACGCCCGGGTGTCAAGTTTGCCGTTGGGTGTCAACGGCAGCGCGTCGAGGGCGACCACCGCCGCCGGAACCATGTAGACCGGCAGCCGCTCGGCCAGCGCGGTGCGTGCCTCGCTCGGGTCCGCCGTTCCGGTGATGTAGCCGACCAGGCGCTTGACGCCGGGCTGGTCCTCGCGGGCGATCACCACGGCCTGGTCGACGTCGTCGAGTGCGGCCAGCGCGGCCTGGACCTCGCCGAGTTCGATGCGGTAGCCGCGGATCTTGACCTGCTCGTCGGCGCGACCCCGGTAACTCAGCTGGCCGTCGGCGTTCCAGCACACCAGGTCACCGGTGCGATACATGCGCGATCCGGGCGCCCCGAACGGGCACGCCACGAACCGCGACGCGGTCAGCGTGGACCGCCCCAGATACCCGGCGGCCACGCCGTCGCCGGCCACGTACAACTCGCCGACGACACCGGCGGGGACCGGCCGCAGCCAGGGGTCGAGCACGAACAGGGCCGCACCGTCCACCGGCAACCCGATCGGCGGTGTCCCCGATCCCTGAGTCAGCGGCGCACTGATCGCCACGCACATGGTGGTCTCGGTCGGGCCGTAAGCATTGACCATCACCCGTCCGGGGGCCCAGCGGTCCACCACGTCGGCCGGGCACGCCTCACCGACGACTGCCAGCGACATCGACTCCAACCCCTCTGGCGACAGCATTGCCACCGCCGACGGCGTCTGGGTCAGCACACTGACCTCTTCGTTGGCCAGCAAAGCTTGGAAGTCCTTCGGTGAACGGGCCACCGCCTCGGGCACCACTACCAGCCGTCCGCCGCGCAGCAGCGCGCCGAAGATCTCCCAGACCGAGACGTCGAAGGCGTACGAGTGGCTCTGCGTCCACACACCCACCCGCGGCAGACCCGCATCCAGGGACTCCAGCAGCTGGGTCACGTTGCGATGAGTGATTGCAACACCTTTGGGGACACCGGTGGTGCCCGAGGTGTAGATGACGTAGGCGATGCCGTCGGCGGCGGGCGCCGGAAGCGGCGTGCCGGGCTGGTCCTC
>NZ_LZKU01000273.1 GCF_001672975.1 Mycobacterium sp. 1465703.0 | reverse complement strand
TCCGAGGACGGCTACCTGCCGGCACCGTTTCTGCTGGGCTCGGCAGTGGCCGCGCGGACGCAGCGGCTGGCGCTGAGCCTGATCCTGATCCTGCCGTTCTATGAAACCGTGCGGCTGGCCGAGGACATGGCCGTCCTCGACATCCTCAGCGCCGGACGGGCGTCGTACATCCTGGCGTTGGGCTACCGCCCCGAGGAGTTCGAGCACTTCGGTGTCCCGATCAAGAAACGGGGCCGCGTCTGCGACGAAAAACTGGCGCTGTTGCGGCGCCTGCTTGCCGGCGAAACCGTCGTCGAAGACGGACGCCGCATCACCGTGACCCCTCGCCCGCTGACTCCCGGCGGGCCCGCGATGATGTGGGGCGGGGGCACGGTCGCTGCGGCCAAACGGGCCGGCAGGTACGGCCTGGGCATGCTGGGCAACGCCAACGCACCCGGGATGCAGGAAGCCTACGAAGAGGCATGTCGCGAGCACGGACATACACCAGGACCGACAATGTTCCCCGACCGCAACACTCCTTCGGTCGTGTTCGTCGCCGACGATGTGGATCAGGCATGGAAAGAGATCGGCGACCATCTGCTGCACGACGTGCGCACTTATGCGGCGTGGAATCCCGGGGACGAGACGACGGCCGGGTTCAGCCACGTCAACACTGTCGACGAATTGCGTGAGACAGGGACGTCGCATGTGATCATCTCTGTGCCCGAGGCGATTTCGCGGGTGAAGGCCGGCCAGGTGCTCAACTTGTCGCCGCTGTGTGGTGGTCTGCCACCGGAAATCGCGTGGACCTATCTCAAGCGCGTCGGCGAAGTGGTGCTACCGCAGGCACTCGGCTGACGGCTACTCCTCGCCGAAGCGATCGACGAGGTGTGAATTGACGCCGTCGGCGTCGAGTCGTCGCGCCACGAGATAGCCCGCACCCATCCAAGCTCGACGCGTCCAGTTGCCGAACGATACGCGGGTTCCCGGAGCGCCGGATGCGGCCGGCATCATCTTGACGCGTTCGAGCGCCTCCTTGACGCCTCGGGGGCTCAGCGGGTGCGCATCGGACAGTGCCCGCAACAAGGTGCATGCGACATCTCGATTTACCACCGGCACACACCATTCCGGACGCCGGCCGTAGGCCTGCTTGTATTCGTCCAAGAACTTCTGCCCGACGGCGTTGCCCTCGTCGTATTGGTCGACCCCGGTCCAGCCCATGAACGCCTTCCACATGATGGGGTTGAGCCAGGCGTTCTGGAAGGCGGTGCCGCAGAATCGGGGCGGATCCCATCCCAGCGCGTCGAGTGCCGGGTTGACGAACACGATTCCGAAGCCGAATCCGCAATGCACAATGGCCTGCGCTTTTGCTTGGTGCAGCGTTTGGACCGCGGCCGTCACATCCCGGGCGGTCTGGGCGATGGCCGCTTCGGCTACGATGCGAATACCCTTGCGCCGGCACGCATCCCAAAAGTTCTTCAGATACGCCTCGCCGACCAGAGATTGTTCGATCAGCACGCCCACTTCGGTGTGACCAGCCTTGGTCAACTGGTCAGCCCAGAAGATCGGCTCGTCGGTATGCGAGCCCATCGGGAAGGCGAAGAACCATTCGCTGAGGGCGACGTCGGACCCGGTCACGCTGATACAGGGGACCTTGAAACGCTCCTCGATGGCTTCTCGGGTCGGAATCGCGTTGTCACCGATGTTCGGTCCGAAGACGGCCAGGCAGCCTTCATCACACAACTCGCCGTAGGCGTCGATGACCGCTTTGACCGATCCCTTGGGCAGGCCCTCTACTTCGCGGTAGATGATCTCGATCGGCCGATCGATCAATCCTTGCTCGACGCCCTGCTTGAAGACCAGATCGAACGGTTGGGTCAAGTCCTCGAAGTATGTCCTCGGAAAGCCTTCGGGCAGCCGGAAATCCATCAGGTAACCGATCTTGATCGGCTCTGCACCGCTTTCGTACGACACCTAACCTCCTACTTCGGTTGGTTCGGTACGCCCGGGAACAACTCGCCCGCCGGCGCGGTGGTGACCCAGCCTCCCAGCTTCGTCACCAGATGAGGCGCAAAGACCGAGCCGTACACGAGGTGTCCGATGACGACGACAGCCGCTATGGACAGCACCGAGGACTGCAGTCGCGTTTTGGATCTCTTATCGGCCCACATCTCGATGACATTTCGTCCTTCTGCATCGGTGCGTCCGAGCAGGTAGGTGAAGACCATCATCTGGATGGCCATCGCGAGCGAGTCGTAGAGCGGGTACTGGTGCAGGGTCCCTTCGCGGATCGCCAGCCCGGGAATCACCCGGCCGTAGTAGAACACTCCAAGTTTGGCGCCGAGGAATCCGTTGAAGAACAGCGCCCAGCAGAAGCCGACGATTAGACCGACCACCAAAAGTGTTTGGGGCCTTCGCCATTTGAAGCGTGCGCTCAGCCATCTGCCGAGCGCGGTGCCGGTCACGGCCGGCAGCACGAAGTAGGAGATGTAGCCGATGGGAACGAACAAAGGCAACCCGCCCCACGTCACATTCAGCGGCCACCACGACGGCATGCGGGGGATGGCGGGCGGGAACTGCGCGTACATCGCCCAGTCGTAGGGCGCCTCGATCCACGAGAAGGAGATCGCCGAGATGCACAGCAGCAGGAGCGGGTGCAGGCGGCGCTGACGAACGCTCAGATAGATGCCCAGGACGGTGAACGAGATGCCCCCGACCAGCGCGAAGCCACTCGCGGCCTGCATCACCGGTGTCATCTGGGCGCTCATCGGCCGTCTCCCTGGCTCCCGCGTGCCTGCGGGTCGAAGCGCAGCACCAGCCCGAAGATCAGAACGATCAATCCGAACAGTGTGCCGAGCATGATGACAGCGCCCACTGTCGCACCCCTTCCGGCCAAGTTTTCGTTAGGGTAGTGGATACTATCTTATGAAGATAGTGGATACTATCCCCAAAGACCTGCCGTTTCGATAGGAGTGGATCGGTGCCCCAGCGAGCAACTCAGCAGCCGATTCCGGCTACGGTCGCGCGTCGGCCCCGGGGGGAGCCGCGCAGGCTTCTGCTCGACGCCGCCCGGGCATTGTTCGCCGGCCAGGACTATCGCAGCACCACGACACGCGAGATCGCCCAGGCCGCCGGGGTCACCGAGCACCTGCTGTTCCGTAACTTCGGTTCGAAGGCGGCGCTGTTCCGCGAGGCACTTGTCGTTCCCTTCGTGAGCTTCGTCGACGAATTCGGCCAGACCTGGCAGTCGGTGGTCCCCGAGAAGACCGACGAGCAGGAGCTGACGCGGCTCTTCGTATCGAAGCTGTACGACGTCTTCGTCGAACACCAGGGTCTGCTGCTGACGCTGATGGCATCCGAGACTCTCAGCGACGAGGAGCAAGCGGATGCCGGCATTGCCGAGATCCGGCGGGCGATAACGCTGCTCGGTCAGATCAGCGTTGAGGGCATGCAATTGCGGGGACTGCGGTCTGATCACCCAGATTTACCGGCCTACTCGACCGTGTCGATGATCGCGGGGATGGCCGCCTTGCGTTCGACCTATTTCGGAAGCAACCAACCGCCGCGGGAGGTGATCGTTGAGGAACTCGTCCAGGCCCAATTGCACGGCTTCTTGCACCGCAACGACTGAGGGATTCGTAAATGACAAGCTCCAATGCCGTTGAGTTGTACTACGACCCCTTCGACCCCGAGATCGACGACAACCCGTATCCGGTGTGGAAGCGGATGCGCGAGGAAGCGCCGCTGTACCACAACGAAAAGTACAACTTCTTCGCGCTGAGTCGCTATGAAGACGTGGCGCGCGAATTGCCGAACTGGCAGACTTACCGTTCCGGCCGCGGGACCACCGCCGACATCTTGTTCGCAAACATCGAAGTGCCACCGGGCATTCTGCTCTTCGAGGACCCTCCGCTGCACGATCTACATCGCAAGCTGCTGTCCCGGGTGTTCACCCCGCGGCGCATGTTGGCCGTCGAGGATCTGGTGCGGGGATTTTGTGTCCGCGAGCTGGATCCGTTGGTCGGTGCCGGCGGATTCGACTTCATTGCCGATCTGGGCGCGATGATGCCGATGCGCACCATCGGATATCTCTTGGGCATCCCCGAAGCAGATCAGGAGAAGATCCGCGACCGCAGCGTCGCCAATATCGCATTGTCCAAGGACAGCGATCCCGCCGCGGTCGACGCGAACGTTTTCGCGAATTCCATCGCGTTGTTCGCCGAATACATCGAGTGGCGGGCCAGTCATCCGTCTGACGACTTGATGACCGAACTGTTGCGGGCCGAGATTGATGAGCCGGACGGCACGCGACGGCCGTTGTCGCGCACCGAGGTGTTGTCCTACACCGCGATGATCGCCGGTGCCGGCAACGAAACCACCGCGCGGCTAATAGGTTTCATGGGACAGCTGTTGTCGGACCATCCGGACCAACGCCGCGAACTGGTGGCGGACCCATCGCTGATCCCCGGCGCGATCGAGGAGACGCTGCGGTACGAGCCGCCGTCACCGGTGCAGGCCCGCTACGTCGCGCGCGATGCCGAGCTCTATGGCCGGGTGGTGCCCGAGGGGTCGTTCATGTTGCTGCTGAACGCTTCCGCCAATCGCGACGAAAGCCATTTCGCGGATCCGGACCGCTATGACATTCACCGGCGCGGAAGTCATCTCAGCTTTGGACAGGGCCTGCATTTCTGCTTGGGCTCGGCGCTGGCCAGGTTGGAGGCGCGGGTGGCCTTCGAAGAAGTCCTCAAACGCTGGCCCGACTGGGAAGTCGACTATCCGAACGCCCAACGGGCGCACACCGCGAGCGTGCGCGGCTGGGCCCGCCTGCCCGTCGTCACCGCCTGAGCGCAGCACTGCCGCCGTCTCGAGTGTGCGGCCAGCCGCACACCCAAGCTCGAGTGCGCGGCCAGCCGCGCACTCGGCGGAAATGCCAAGGCTATGAGTTGCTTTGGTCGACCAAGACCGCGCCGTCGGGCTGATTCCCTAAGGTCTGCAGCGGAATATCCTCGGGTTGCGTGGTCAGGCGGACGATCTGGGCTAGTTGTCCCGGAGCGTCGGACTGCAAATAGTGGTCGGCGCCCGGCACCACCCAGTAGCGGTTACGACCCGGCTTGTTCTTCAAATACGTCTGCCAGACATGATTGGGAACGCGCAACGGTGCCACGTTGTCGTGGATGCCCCAGACCACCGTTGTGTTCACTTCGCTCGTCGAAAGCGCTTCCAGCCAACCGGTTTCATCCGCGGCGCGTTCGTGCAGGTATTGAATGGTGTCGGGTAACACCCGGATTCCGTCATTGTGGGCGAAGCATTTGGCCAACGCGGCGATCTCCGGATCCGCCAAGGTACGTCGCGGCATGAACGTGCTCGCTCCCATGCCGGCCGCCAGCATCTCCGGCGTCGTCGCCGCCGCGGTGGCCCGCGCGGTCGTCGGGTCGAGCAGCGCGGCCTGAAATGCGGTGAGGTTGGAAAGCGGAAGGTAGATGTTCGCGTTGGTCAGGATCAAGTCGACCGGTACGGCCGGCGGATCCTGTGCGGCCAGCATGCCCAGCGCGATCATGCCGACGCTGCTGCCGCGGTCATGGGTGAGCATGCGGTATCCAGAGAGCCGCCACACCTGGGTGATCGCGTAGACGAGCAGACGGGCGTCGTCATAGAGCGAGTACACATAAGGCTCGGGTGGTTTATCGGAGAGTCCGTAGCCGGGAAAGTCCAGCAGGTAGATGTCGAACTCCGTGCTCAGTTCATTCGTCAAGGCGAAATAGTCGATGCTTGACGTCGGGAAGCCGTGCACCAATACCAATCCGGGCGCACCGGGAGTACCGCAACGGCGAATGAATACCGCGACTTCTTTGCCGCCGTTGGCCGCGGTTGTCGAGCGCCATCGAAGCTCGGTGCCGCCGTCTTGCCACTGCGCAAAGATGTCCAAGCTGCCAGCATCTCAGAGGCGGTCGCGGCTAACAACCCGTGCTTACGGGCACGTCACATGGATTCCAAAAGTCACGTCCCGCAAGCTACTTTGGCCGGGTGTGGTCGCTTGCCCCGTGCCGGTCACCGTGTAGCTGTTGCCGTCCTTGGTCGCTTGGACCTGAGTTGGTGACTTGGTGCCCTGGTAGGGCAATTGGTACTGGCCGGTGTCCAGCTTGAGCGTGATCGCGAAGCCATCGACGGCGGGCGGTTGCTCATCAGAGACGGCCAGCGACACCGAAGCCGAATCGTCATGCACGCTGATCCGGGTGGTGAGGTCACCCGATTCCGGGGGAGACGCATTCGGTTGCGCCGCCGATCGAGTGCAATCCACAGCGGCGATGATCGTGCGCTTGTTCCCGTCGATCATGACGGTCGTGCTTGCCAAAGGCGGACCTGAACTCTTGGCGGCCGGGTGATCCGCCTTGCTGGAACAGGCCGGCAGGCTGACCGCCAATACCGCCAGGCCGAGCGCGGCAGCGGCACGGGCGACGCATCGCCGCCAGCGGCGATTGTCGGTATCGGTCATGGAACTCCCTTTGGCTAGGACGTCACCAGGACTATAGGGCCCGTTCGTTTCCCCTACCTGACTAAAACCGGAGCGCGCGAAAAACGCCACCGCTGGCGTCCTGATTCGATACATGCTTATATAGACAAATGTCGAATCAATTGGCATCGGGGTGTTGCCCGGCATTGGGAGTGGCCGCACTGGCCGAACCGCAAGCCGCGGATCTGGCGGCGATGTTCAAGGCGCTCAGCGATCCGGTGCGGCTGCGCCTGCTGAGTCTGGTCGCCAGCCACCCCGGCGGACAGGCCTGCGTCTGCGAAATCTCCGAGACATTCGACGTGTCGCAGCCAACGATCTCCCACCACCTCAAGACGCTGCGATCGGCGGGGCTGTTGGATTGCGAACGACGCGGTACCTGGGTGTACTACTGGGTTGTTCCCGAAGCGCTGCAACAGCTTTCATCGGTGTTGAGCATCGACGCGCGAGTGGCTGCGGAATGCGGATCATGAGCCAGGCAGTCAGCGTGAGGCTTTCGACGCTGGATCGGTTCCTGCCGGGGTGGATCGCGATGGCGATGGTCGCAGGCCTGCTGCTGGGCCGGCTCGTCCCGAGCCCAGGGCGGGTGCTGGGCACCGTTGCTGTCGACGGCATCTCGCTACCGATTGCGATCGGGCTGCTCGTGATGATGTATCCGGTGCTGGCCAAAGTGCGCTACGACCAGCTCGACAGCGTCACCGGCGACCGCAAGCTCATGGTGACGTCTGTGCTGCTGAACTGGCTGATCGGGCCGGCGGTGATGTTCGCGTTGGCCTGGCTGCTGCTGCCCCATCTGCCGGAGTACCGCGCCGGGTTGATCATCGTGGGATTGGCGCGCTGCATCGCCATGGTCATCATCTGGAACGACCTGGCGTGCGGAGACCGCGAAGCCGCCGCCGTACTGGTCGCGCTGAACTCGATCTTCCAAGTCGTCATGTTCGCCACACTGGGTTGGTTCTACCTGTCGGTGCTGCCCGGATGGCTCGGGCTGAGTACGGCCGGCATCGATGTATCCGCCTGGCAGATCGCAAAATCCGTGCTCATATTCTTGGGCATTCCGCTGTTGGCGGGATACCTGTCACGTCGCCTCGGCGAACGCACCAAAGGCCGCGACTGGTATGAGAGTCGTTTCCTGCCCCGGATCGGGCCCTGGGCGTTGTACGGGTTGCTGTTCACCATCGTCATTCTTTTCGCCCTGCAAGGTCACCAGATCACCTCCCGCCCCTGGGATGTCGCGCGGATTGCGCTGCCGCTGCTGGTGTACTTCGCGATCATGTGGGCCGGGGGATACGGGCTGGGTGTGCTGCTGCGACTCGGATACCGGCGCACCACCACACTGGCGTTCACTGCCGCCGGCAACAACTTCGAACTGGCGATCGCCGTCGCGATCGCCACCTATGGCGCCGCGTCGGGTCAGGCGCTGGCCGGTGTGGTCGGGCCCTTGATCGAATGCCGGTCCTGGTCGCACTGGTCTACGTGTCGCTGGCGCTACGACCACGGTTGTTTGGTGAGACCAGCAGTTACTCTTCCGGCGCCGACAAGCCCAGCGTTCTGTTCGTCTGCGTGCACAACGCGGGCCGTTCGCAAATGGCCGCCGCGCTACTGCGCCACCTGGCCGGCGACAGCATCGACGTCCGCTCGGCAGGAACGGAGCCCGCCGAGCAGCTCAACCCCGCGGCCGTGGCGGTGATGGCCGAATGGGGCATTGATATCACCGACGTCCCGAAAGTGCTTACCGCCGAGACGGTTCAGGCAAGTGACGTGGTGATCACCATGGGCTGCGGTGACACCTGTCCGTATTTTTCGGGGGTTTCGTATCGCGATTGGCGCCTGCGTGATCCTGCCGGTCAGCCGGTCGAAACGGTGCGGGCCATCCGCGAGGACATCGCCGAGCGTGTCCGTGCCCTGATCGGGGAGCTGCTCGGGACCACGATCCAGATATCCGCCGCGAAAGGAAGGTAACCATGTCGCGCGTTCAACTCGCCCTCAATGTCGACAACCTCGACGAGGCAATCGCGTTCTACACCAAGCTTTTCGGTGTCGAACCGGCGAAGGTCAAACCCGGGTACGCCAACTTCGCCATCGCCGACCCACCGCTGAAGTTCGTGTTGTTGGAGAACCCCGGCCACGGCGGCACCCTCAATCACCTCGGCGTCGAAGTCGCCTCCAGCGAAGCCGTGCTGACCGAGGCCCGACGACTCACTGAGACAGGTCTGCTGACCGACGAAGAGATCGACGTAACGTGTTGCTTCGCCACTCAAGACAAAGTATGGGTAACCGGTCCGGACGGTGAACGTTGGGAGATCTACACGGTGAAGAAGGATTCCGAAACGTTCGGACCTGCCGACCAGTCGGACTCCAGCTGCTGCGCCTCATAGGCGGTGGTCGCGGCCTATGGCCAGGCGTCCGACTTGATCATGCTGCGCAGCGGTCCGGCAAAGACCGGCCGCACAACCTTTGAACGCCAACGCTCTTCGATGATGGGCGCCAGCGCACTGACGGTGGCCAGCGGATCCTCATCGAGGTAGACGACGGTGATGTACTGGTGGTCGGTTCGCCATCCGCGGGGAAGATGACTCCAGCCGGCGCTGGATCCAAAGGTCCACGCGCCGGCCGCGCCCGCTGACGCGAGCAGTGCCGGATAGTGCTCGGCGTGCAGCCATTGCAACCACTCATCGGACCGGCCGGCCGTCGGTTCTTCAACGATCAGCAGAATGCCGCGGTGCGGCCGAAACGGCACCACCTCGGGGGAAACAAGTGCACGGGGCGACGACCTCGACTGCAACAGGCGCAGGCCGGCCACTTGCAGGGACGGTCTCACGACCGGGAAGCGACCGTTGTCGCGCAATGCACGGCCGAGGGTGACGAAGTCGTCGAAGGTCTGTTCAACCGGATCGCTGACCAAATAGTGCACGGCATTGCCGATTTCGCCGAGTGGGCCGTTGGCCGCCAGGCGGTGGTCGGGGTAATCGCCGTCGGCGATCCAGCGCAGTCCGTGCACGATGCCGGGCAACTGGTACTGCTCCGGCATGTGATCCAGCAGGTGCCAGCGCAGATAACTACCGTCGTCGTCGACCGGTGGGGCGGCGGTGAGGCTGAATATGCCTGCCTTGACGCGACCGCTCATCCCTGCATGTACCCCCCGGCGTCGACGGGAATCGATTGACCCGTGATGGTGCGGCTCTCGTCGCTGGCCAGGAACAACGCCAAGTTGGCAATGTCTTCGGGTGAGGAGATATCTTGCAGGGCAACGCCTTTGAGTTGTCTTGCCCGGACGGTTTCGGCGTCGACGCCTTGCTCGTCGGCGGTGCGCTGCACCCATTTTCGCCACAGCTCGGTGTCGATGGCCCCGGGCACGATGCAATTGCACCGGATGCCGTGTGGGCCGACCTCGAGGGCAACGGCTTTGGTGAACGCCCGCAGTGACGCCTTGGCGGTGACGTAGTGCGTTTTGCGGACCATGCCGGAGTAGCTGACCGTGGAGGAGAAGTTCAGGATGACACCGCGTCGGCGCTGCAGCATCGACCGGTTGAGCACTTCGCGGCTGCACAGCATCGCGGCCGTGACGTCGATGACGAGGGTGGCGTTCCAGTTCTCCAGCGTCTGCTCCCAGATCCAGCGGTCCTGTCCGGGCGCAGCGGCGTTGTTGCACAAGATGTCGACCTGGCCGAACTCGTCGACCGCCCGCGCCACCATGGCAGCGACGTCGTTCTCATCCGTCACGTCGGCACGCATGGCGATGGCGCCGGGACCGGCCGCCTCGGCGGCGGCCCGGACCAGCTCTTCACGCCGTGCGGCCAGCAACACCTTGGCGCCTTCACGAACGAACAGCGAGCCCAGCACCGGCCCCAGGCCGGTACTGGCTCCGGTGATGATCGCGACCTTGCCGTCCAGCCGGCCGGTCATCACGTGGTCTTTCCAAGCGGATTCATGCCGGGCCGAGTCTAACTTTCAGCTAGTTGCCGTCGCGATGAACATGCCGGCAGCGGCGGCGACGAGCACCAGATCGATCAGCACGGCGTAACGACGGGGGTGGGCCCGGCGCACGAGTGAACGCGTGACGAACGGGCCGATCATCAAGGCAGTGCCGATGACCAGTCCACGGGCGACGACAGCGAAGCTGAGCGCACCCAACTGGCCGAAGGTGCTGATCTTGCCGATGTAGAGCACCAGGGCGCTGGCGGCTTCGGATCCCAGGAACGCGCCGCCGGTGAGCCCGTACCCGGTGAAGATGGGAACGCTCAGCGGACCCGTCGACAGGATCAAGCCGGTGAGGAAGCCGACGGCGACGCCGGCGATGGCAAGATGCCACAGCCGTACCCGCCACTGACGGGCCAGCGCGACCCTGCGCACCGGAATCATTGCGATGAAAAACATGCCGAGCAGCCCGTCGACCACCGGCTGCGGAATGGTCAGCAAGGTGTTCGCGCCGAGCACCGCGGCCGGAGTTCCCGGCAGCGCGTAGGCAAGCACCGGGCGCCAACGAATCTGCCGCCACCAGGCGGCAACACGGGCGACATTGGCCAGCACCGCCGCAATTCCCATGACAGGCACGGCGATTCGCGGTCCATACATCAGGACCAGCGCGGGCAACAGTACCAGCGACGATCCGGTACCTACCAGTCCGCCGAGTGCGCCGGCGGCCAACGCGATGAGGAAAAGGACGAACAGAGCCAGCATGACAGGACCTTCTCGCCGGCGCGGGCGCACCGGCGGGGGTCCTCCAGGCTTTTGTCCGTTCAGATGACCGCGCCCCATCGGAGGACGCGGTGGCGCCGCTCGGACCAGGCACACTGACGTCGGAACCCTAGGCGCTGTCGACCAATAGGCTAACAAACGCCTCCGAGGCGTGCGGCTGCACCGCGCTCCGACCATTAGGTCCTTTGCGAAAGCGCTAACGTATGTGCTAGCGCTTTCGAAAGTCTCCCAATGGTCCCCGGAAGACGAAACTATTGCCCGCGTTCCACCGGATGGTCGGGATCCGCACACCACTCAGACCACGACCCCGGATATAGCGCGGCCTGTCGGCCCATCGCGGCAAGCGCGGCGATGGTCACCGTGGCGGTGACGCCCGAGCCGCAGTAAGCGGCCACGGCATCGTGACGCTCGATCGCGCGATCGGATAAGAGCTCGGCAAGTGCGTCGTCGCCCAGGAAGGTGCCGTCGTCAGCCAGCACCGCTCCGCTGGGAAGATTTTTTGCGCCGGGAATGTGGCCGGCAACGGGATCGAGAGGTTCCACATCGCCGCGGTAGCGCTCCGGGGCGCGCGCATCAAGAAGCGGTACGGTGCCATCGGCGACTCGCTCCGCTGTCACCGTGGGGCGGCTTCCCGCATACAAATCATCTTGCGGCACAGTGACATTCCCGGGCGCGGGATCGACCGGCCCGGTCTCGAGGCTTTGTCCGGCCGACCGCCACGCGGCCAAGCCGCCGTCCAGAATGCGCACATTGTCCAATCCGGCCGCGGTCAGCACCCACCACGCTCGTGCCGAACCGGCACGATTCCAGTCGTCGTAGACCACGACCGGTGTGTCCTGCCGGATTCCCCACTTGCGCGCGGCGCCCTCCAGGTTGCGCCCCGACGGCAACGGGTGACGGCCCCGGCCGGAAATCGTGTGGTCGCTCAGGTCGTCGTCAAGCGAGACATACACCGCGCCCGGAATGTGGCCCTCCAGGTAAGCCGCGCGCCCGTCGGGCTCATCGACTTTCCACCGCACGTCCAGAATGGTCACCGAATCGCCGGCCGAGATGATGTCCGCCAACTCGGTGGCGGTGATCAAAACCTGATCGCGTGCTTCCACGTACCCCTCCTTATCGTCTCGGGTGAGCCTAGCCGCCTGGGCAAAAGCCCCTCCATTCAGCAAAGGGTGACGTAGTGTGCTGGTGAGCAGCAGAGCAAACAGGAGCCGCAATGGGCGAAGCGTATCGCGTGGCGCATGTGGGCACTGGTTACACCGGGTCGATGGCGCTGCGAAAAATCCTTCGGTCATCGCGATTCGAACTCGTCGCTCACCTAGTGCATAGCCGTGACAAGGTCGGCCGGGACTCTGGAGATTTGGTAGGTGAGGCCGCGGTCGGCGTCGAAGCCGTCGGCAGCCTGGAGGATTTCGTTGCGGTCGACGCTGACTGCGTGACCTACTTCGCCACCGCCTCCGGTCGCGACAGCAACGAAATCGTGGATCATTTGTGTGCGTTCCTGGCAAGCGGAAAGAATGTTGTCACGCCGTCATTCTTTGCGGCGTTTCATCCACCGTCACTCGACGGGTTCGCCCGTGAGCGGCTCGAAGATGCATGCCGTCGAGGCAACAGTTCGTTGTTCGCCGCGGGCATTGCGCCCGGTTTCACCAGTGACATCCTCGCCGTGCACGCGGCGAGTATGACCGATCAACCGACGAAAGTGACTATCCAAGAACGCATTCCGTGCGGCGCCTACCGCGTCCCGGGGTTCTTCGCGATGCTGGGGTTCGGTCGCACGCCAGAACAAGATGCCGAGGTCTACCCTGCCGGGGCGATGGTTGGCCATATCGCGCCGCCGTTGCGACTCGTAGCCCAGGGGCTCGGGTGGACCGTGGACGAAGTGCGTGAATATCGCGACGTCGCGGTTGCCAACCGTCGCTACACCTTTGACGCCGGCGAAATCCCGTTCGGCACGATAGCCAGCGTGCGGATGCGCTTTGAGGGCATCGTGAACGGCCAACCGCGCGTGCAATTCTCGTCGATCTGGTCGATGCCTGATGAACCGGTAGAAGACTGGCAGCCCGCCATTGCGGCGGGAAGCGGCGTCCGGCGACTGACGCGGATCACCATCGATGGTGATCCCCCCGTCCAGGTTGACTTCGCCCTGAATGGCGGCGACCTGCCCGGTTCGATGGCCACCGCCGCCCGTGTGCTCAACGCGATCCCTTCGGTCTGCGCGGCGAAACCCGGCATCCTCAGCGCGCTCGACGTCGTTGTCGGTGCGAACGCGTCGTCCACGGCGACACCGGTACAGGCCTCCGACTTCTGAGGTGTTACGCGCTCTGTTCGGAATCGCTTGGGTCGTCGAAGGTTGGGGCCCCCAATGACGCCAGCATGCCGGTGGCGGCGCGGTGCCAAGTGAAGTCCTCGGCGCGGCGTCGCGCAGAGATGCGGCGTTGCCGTTCGGGCCGACTGATGATGGCGCCGACCGCTTTTGCAATGGCGGCCGGGTCGTTGTCGGCCGACGCTCCGCTGTCCGGGGTGATGATCTCGGTGAGCGCCGACGTGCGCGAGACGACGGCTGGTGTCCCACACGCCAGCGATTCCAGCGCAGCCAGCCCGAAGGTCTCATGTGGGCCCGGCGCCAACGTCACGTCGGCCGAGGCCAGCAGCTGCGCCACGGTGCTGCGATCGGAGATGAAACCGGTGAAGTCGATCGGTAGCCGCGACGCCTGTCGCTCCAGCCTGGACCGCAATGGGCCCTCGCCCACGACGACGAGTCGCGCGTCGACACCGGCGTGGCACAGCGCGCCGAGCGCGTCGATGCTGCGGTCGACGCGCTTTTCCACCGACAGCCGCCCGCAGTGAACCAGCAGCATCTGGGTTGGCGCGGCCCAGCGCTCGCGCACCAGATAGGAGTGATGACGCGGGTGAAACGTCTGCAGGTCCACACCGAGTGGCACCGTGACGGAGTTGGTGGCGCCGATCCGGTCGAATTCCTCGCGCGCGAAACCGGTTGTGCACACCACGGTGTCATAGTTCGCGGCGGTGCGGGCGTTGGCCAAGTCGGCGAACTTCTGCGCGGCGCGTCGCGGAAGGATCTGTCCGACAAGGCGATCCAAGCGTTCATGGGAGATCATCACGGTCGTGGCACCGTAGTCGCGGCCCCAACGTCCCAGCGACCGCAGTGTCAGCCGGTCCGACACCTCCAAGGCGTCCGGTCGGAGCGCTTCCAGGACTGCTTTGACCGGTCCTGGCATCACCGCCCGGTAGCCGCCGGTGAAGGGAATCAACCTGGCAGGCAGGGTGATTCGGACTACGCCGGTGTACAACTGGGCGCGTTCGGCGCGCTGGCCGGGGACGATCAAGAATACCTCGTGTCCGCTGGCGCAATATTCCGCACCCAACCGGTCGATCGCGGTGCGAAGGCCGCCGGAGCGAGGGCCATAAAAATTGGCGACCTGTACAACGCGCATAACGTGAGGACACGCGGTGCGCATGTGCACTCACCAATGCTGAATCGACGCGTGCCTGAACACTCTGTGAATTTCGCTGGTGCTGGGCTCGCTAGCCGCTCGCCTGCGGCCCAAACCAGCGCTGCAGCGCCGCGCGTAGGGCCGATTCCTCGGCCGATCCGAATTCGTCGGCTGCCCAGGCGACATAGCCGTCCGGCCGGATCAGCAGCGCCGCGGCGGGCCGGTCCGCCACGCTCGCGCTGACGATGTCGACACGATCGGCCCAACCACGAACCGTGTTCGTGACCCCGCCCCCGAGATCGAGTAAGACGGGCCGGGCGTCGTGGAGTAGCTCGGCGACCCGGCGGCCGTCATCGAGCGTCAGCTCGGGGACGAGCCAACCCGACAGCGGGTGGTCATCGCCAACGTCGTAGCTGACGTCGGCGCCGGCCAGCAGCGCTGCCATGTGCCGTTGCGCATCCGGGAGCGTGAACAGCTCGCTCAACAGCGTTCGCAGGGCGCCGACTTCGGGTCCCGGTGACATGAGGGCGATCTGGGCCAACGAGTGCATCATGAGGCGCTGGGCGACGGGGTAGCGCTCGGACTGGTAGGTGTCGAGCAATCCGGCCGGTGCTGTGCCGTTGACTTCGGCGGCCAGCTTCCAGCCCAAGTTCATGGTGTCTTGCATGCCCAGGTTCAAGCCCGGGCCGCCCAGCGGGCTGTGCACGTGTGCGGCGTCACCGAGCAGCAGGACCCGGCCCTCGCGATAGCGTTCGGCGATGCGGGTGTTCTGTCCGTTGATCCGGCGAAGAGCATGCGGCCCGGCATCTTTCGGTTCTCCAATCGGAATGTCAACACCGAGGATGCGCCGTGCGCTCTCGCGGAGTTCGGTCAGAGTCATCGGAACGTCGGGCGCCGGTGGGCCGAACTCCAGGGTCCCGAGCAGCGACCGGCCCGGCTCGAATTCGGCGTAGATGATCCCGCCCCGGTCAAAGCGGCTGTGCCCGAACGGAAGCAGCCCGAATCCCGGAATCTCGATACAGCTATGGGGTCGGCGCAGCGCGTCGGGGATATGCACGTGAGCCAGTCGAGCCACCATTGGCGACGTGAAGCCGGGAAAATCGATGTCGAGTTTCTTGCGGACCACGCTGCGACCACCGTCGGCGCCCACGACGTAACCGGCGGCAATGACGTAATCGCGCTCGGGCGACGAAAGCGTCAGCGCAACCGATTCCGTGTTCTGTTCGATGTTGACGAGTTCATGGCCCCAGCGCAGATCGACGCCGAGGTCGCGGGCCCGCTTTTCCAGTAGTCGCACCAGCCGGGGCTGCTGCATGGGCAGCACATACATCGGGTTGTCGGTCACGTCGGAGAAGTCCAGGCCCAGGGCCGCGAAGATCCATCCGGGGTTTGGGCGTGGTGGTGCGTCGTCACCGGTGAAGGCGTGATACAGGCCACGCATGTCGAGCAGCCGGATGATTTGTCCGACAAGACCGTTCGCTTTCGGCTCGGAGCTGGGGCCGGGCAGGACGTCGAGCACGACCGGCCTGATACCGGCCAGAGCCAACTCGCACGCCAGCAGCAGCCCGTTGGGCCCGGCGCCGGCGATGACGACGGCGGCGTGTTCGTCAGCCATGGCGGACCTTCTTTCTGGGAGGTTCGGGCAGCCCGGCGCTGACGGCTGCGAAGCCCTCGCGGATCAGTGCGGTGATCGCCACCGGCGGATCGGCCCGCACATACGCGTCGGCCGCGGCGTCGCCCACCGCGCGGACGACGGACATCACCAATCGTGGGTACAGGTCGCGGTCGGGATCGGTGCCGGTACGTTCGGCGATGGCGTAGAGCATCTCGTCAAATAGGGTGTGAGGCACCGAGTTCCGGACTTGCGGGTGCATGACCAGTTTTCTTACTTCGACCAGTTCCTCACGACTGGGCGCGCGATTCTCGTCGCCGTGAACGTCGGCGAAGTCCGCCTCCAAGGGTTCCAGCACGGCGTGGGTGAGTGCCGTCCAGAGAGGTTCGTCGGCGGGGCGCTGCCGCAACACGGCAACACTGCGTCGCACACGTTCGGCTTGGCGGTAGGCCAGCGCTTCGTATTTGCCGCTGAAGTAGTTGTTGAAGGTGCGCAGTGACACGCCTGCCATATTCGCGACGTCTTCGCGTGTCACGTTTTCCAGCCCGCGCTCGAAGGCTAGCCGCAATGCGGCATCGCTGAGCGCACGCCGGGTGTCGGCCTTCTTGCGCTCACGGAGTCCGGTCATGGCGACCAACATACGCGAAACGTGCCCGGTGGGCAATATTGCCTAGCGGGCACATTTGAATGCGCACTGACGGCTCAGCGCGCGCCCCAATCCCACCGGGGTGTCGTCAGCAGGGTCTGGCCACTGATGCGTGTTTCGCCCCAGTCCTTGTACAGCTCGATTTCGACGGCCCCGTCTGAGCCCTCGGCGACCGGGGCGGCATCCAGGAACTCCAGCAGCGACCGCGAATGGGTGACCACCACAACCTGCGTCTTGGCCGCGGTGGTGCGGATCAGCGATGCCAGCGGCGCGACCAGGTCGGGGTGCAGCGAGGTCTCGGGTTCGTTGAGCACCATCAGCGAGGGTGGTTGCGGGCTCAACAGTGCGGCAGCCCACAGTAGGAAACGCAGTGTGCCATCGGATAATTCGGCCGCACGCAAGGCACGCAGCATGCCACGCTGGTGCAGCTGGAGGTCGAACAATCCGTCATGGATGGCCACCGAGACGGTGGCACCGTCGAACGCCTCGGCGACAGCGCGGTCCAGATCGTCGAACCCGGCCTCGAGGATCGTCTGAATCGCCGCCGCGAGGTCGCTGCCGTCGTCGGAGAGCACCGGGGTACGGGTGCCCACCTGCGGATGCCGCGCGGGCGCCGCCGCGTCGACACGAAACCCGTCGTAGAACCGCCAGCCGCGCAACCGTTCTCGCACGGCCGCCAGCTCGGGAAGCGCATGCGGGTGGGCGTATTCGGCTAGCACGCTGTGGTACGACGGCAGGGATCGGGACAACTCGTCGAAACCACGGCCGGAGTCCGCGCAGGCCTCGGCGAAAACACGGGACCGGCGCACCAGCGTGGTACTGGGCCGCAGCACGGGGCCGGCGAACAACACTTCGCGTTTGATCTCCGGATCGCGGGCGAACACCGACTTTCCGGCGGACTGCGGGATGCCCAGATCAACCAGGTAACCGAAATCGTCTGCGGCGAAGCCTAACTCGAGGGATATGGGCTTGGTGCGTACGGTGCCCTCGGCCTTGCCGGAGCGTCGAGCACCGGCCAGTTGTTCGGGGCCGGCCCACAGCACCGATTGCAGCCCACCTTCGCGGGCAAGCGACCCGATCACCTCGCCGCGGCCGCAATCGGCCAGGAGTCGCAACGCGCGATACAGCGAGGATTTGCCGGCGCCGTTGGCGCCGGTGATCACCGACAGACGACCCAGCGGCAGAATCACCTCACGCAGCGAGCGATACCCGCGGATCGCGACGGTGTGCAGCATGGGGCCGACTGTACGGCCGGCCACCGACGGGCCCTATTCCTCGTCGCCGTCATCGATTGCGGCGGCGATAAGTTGGACTTCCTCGAGGTCCATCTCGTTCTGCAACTCGCGCAGCACGATGTCGTCGATGAGGTTCTGGTTACGCAGCGTGGTGATTTCCCGGCGCTTGTGTTCGAGCACGCCCAGCCGTACCCGCCTCACCTTTTCCCGGCCCTTGAGTAGGCGGTTGTCCGGTGAACCGTTCTCGGTGGCCAGCACCAGCGCGGCCTTCTCCTCGTATTCCTTTTGCAGCCGGCGCCTGAGGTCGTCACTGATGCCGACTTCGTCGGCGACCGTTGGCAGCGCGGCCAGGGCGGCTTGGGCCCCGCGACAACGAGCCAGTTGCAGTTCCTCGGCGTGGGTGGCGTCTTCGGGCATTTTCGCCCACCGGACCACAGCCGGCAGCGTGGTGCCCTGCACGATGACGGTCACCAGGATGACGACGGTCACGATGAAGATCAGCAGGCTGCGGTCCGGGAATGGCGTGCCGTTCAACGTCGTCAACGGCACAGCCACGGCCGCGGCAAGCGACACGGCTCCACGGAATCCGGCCCAGACGGTGACGAAGCGCTGGCGCCAGCTGACCCGGCGTTCGCGTTGCACCTGGCGCCGGTCGATGAGCCTAATCAGCAGCGTGGTGATTTCGCCCCAGAAGATGCGAGACACGATCACCACGCCGGTGATCACCAGCGCCACGAACAGCGCGTGCCGAACTCCGCCGTCGACGCCGACGATGCCGCGCAACGCTCCCGGGATCTGGACCCCGACGAACACCCACAGCGAACCGTTGAGCAGGAACGTCGCAATGTCCCAAAACGCGGAGGACTGCAGCCGGGATCGGGCCCGGATCACCACCGGCCCGGCGTAGGCGAGCACCAGGGCCGACACCATCACGGCAACCACTCCGCTGCAATCCATCGACTGGGCCAGCAAGAAGGCCGCGAACGGCGTCACCAGGCTCAGGGCCCCTTCCTCCTGGGGCGCGTCGATTCGTTTGCGCAGCAACGTCACCGCGCCGCCGACCACCAGTCCGGCGACGATTCCGCCGAGGTAGGAGACGATGAACCGGACGGTCACCTCGGGCGGGGTGATCGCCGACCCACCGATCGCGACATTGACGCTGACGGCGAACAGCACCAGAGCGGTGCCGTCGTTGATGAGACTCTCGGCCTTTAGGACGGTCAGCGACCGGCGTGGCAGCTTCTTCGCAAGACCGGCCACCGCGGCCGCGTCGGTGGGGGACAGCACCGCACCCAGGACGCCCGCCGCGTGCGGATTCATGCCCAGCGCCCGCGCCGTCCACGACACCGCCACCGCGGTGGCGATCACCAGGACGATGCTGAGGAACACGATGATCCGCGCGTTGGCCCGGATCTCGCGGAAGCTGGTGTTCAGGCCCTCCCAGTACAGGATCGCGGGAAGGAACAGCAGCAACACGACTTCGCCGTTGACGTGTACCTGGCTCAAGTGGGGAACCAGCCCGAGCAGCACACCCATCAAGATCAGTAGGACCGGGGGCCCCACCCGGTAGCGCCGGCCGATGACCGTCCCGACGATGACGGTGGAGACCAGAGCAACGATCAGTTCGAGGCCAAACACCAGCCCATCCTGCCGGACCCCTCCGGTCCGCGCGGCTTGGGGTTTGGGCGGTTGCTGACGAGGTGAGCCCTCGGCGCCTATCTTCGGTCTGGATCAAGACCTATTAGGCTCCGGAGCGGAATCGAAGGGGGATCTGGTGAAGGTCAGGCTGCTGGTGACAGTTGCCGTGCTCATGTTGTCGACCGTGGTGGGCTGCCACTTCGCGTCCAGGAACCCGCCATCGACCAAAACGCTCCATGTCCCCATGACCGATGTGCTGACACAGAGCGAGATCACCCAGAATGTCACCCTTGCCGTCGGCAACACCTTGATCGTGGAGCTGGGATCGAACTACACCACTCCCTACCGGTGGGCGCCCGACACCAAGATCGGCGACTCGTCGGTGATCAAGCAGCTCAGTCACGCGTTCAAGCAGCCGGCCTCTGACGCTCTGGGGGCGCCGGGCACCGAGGTGTGGACGTTCGCCGCGCTGAAGCCGGGAACGACGACCATTGGCACGTCATACACCAGCTTCGTGGGCAAGGACGCCAAACCGGCGTGCACCTACACGCTGACCGTCACGGTGCAATAGCCGATCGACGGCGTCCGAGCTCAGGAGGCGCCGGGGGCCGCCGCCACCACGTCGGCCCGCAGGTGCGCCGCGTAGACCTCGGCCAGGAATTGCTCGACGGCCACCGCCGTGTGCGCGGCGCGTACCGAACCGAAGATGTCGAAAGCGTGTTGGGTGAACGGTAATTCGGCGTACACCACCGGCTGCGCGCTGATCTGGCGGAGTTGGTCGACGAAGGTGCGGGCTTGCTCGACGTAGGCCAGCGAGTCGTTGCTGCCGTGCAGGACGAAGAACGGGGGAGCGTCGGCGCGGACATGGTTGACCGGTGATGCGGCCTCGAACGTCTGCCGGTGCGTCGAGGGCTTTTGCTTGATGATCGACTTGATCAGCAGCCCGGGCATCATCGGATGCAGCGTCTTGTCGAACCGGGTGAAGTCGTAGATGCCGTAGAACGGCACCGCCGCCTGCACCCGGGTGTCAGCGTCTTCGAATCCCGGCTGGAACTGCGGATCGTTCGGCGTCAGCGCGGCCAGGGCCGATAGGTGCCCGCCGGCCGAACCCCCGGTGATGACGACGAAGTCGGGGTCGCCGCCGTATTCGGCGATGTGCTCCTTGACCCAGGCGAGGGCGCGCTTGACGTCCACGATGTGGTCGGGCCAGGTGTTGCGCGGGCTGTGCCGGTAGTTGATTGCCACGCAGATCCAGCCCAGCTCGGCCAGGTGGCTCATCAACGGATGAGCTTGTCCGCGTTTGTTTCCCGTCGTCCAGGCGCCGCCGGGGATTTGGAAGAGCACCGGCGCCTTGCCGTCCGGGTCGAGATCGGGACGCCGCCAGATGTCCAGGTGGTTGGCCCTGCCGAATTCGCCATAGCTGATGTCGGAGTCGTGGGCGTAATCGCGGTAAATCCGCAGCATCCGCAGCAACCCCGGGGTCTTGGCGCTGCCGCCGCCGGCCGGCCGGCGCCACAGATTCGTCGCCTCGGTAAGCCGATCGGCGCCCAGCCCGCTGTCCAACGCCTCGCTGAGGGGCACATTGGCCCGATGGCCCGCGCGGCTGAGGTTCAGCAGGCCCACGGCCGAGAGGCCGGCAACCACCCAGGCGATTATCCGCACCGGCCGGGTCAGCCGACGGCCGGTCAGCACCAGCCCGCCGAGCTGGGTCAACAGGGTTTGCAGCGGCAGTTCGGTGACGACGAGACCGAACATCCACGAGTACAGCGACGGGAATCCGCCGCGGGCCAGCGGTCGGTAGGCGTTGAGGGTGGACGCCGCGGTCACGGCGGTAACCGCCAACGACCCTATTTGCCGGATGACGTGGATGATTCGAGCTGTCCGCATTGCCTCACCTTACGAAATGGATGAGTGACTGTCGGATCCGCTAGCTGTACAGCTAGCGGATTTGGGGTCGGCCATATGGTCCGGAGAGGTGGCGCGCCGCGGCGCGCGTCGCCCACGCGGCGCCCCGTCGCCTCGCCAGCCCCGCCGGCCGTCGCCCCCCGCCCCGGCCGTCCGTCGCCTCTCCGGTGGGGATAAGTGACTCGCGAAACCGCTAGCGCCCGTGCTACCAACCCCGCGTGAACCACTACACCTATCGCGTCGCATGGTCGCCTTACCACGGCGAATACGTCGGCGCCTGTCTCGAGCTGCCCTTCGTGCGCAGAGAGGCGCCGACCGCGCAAGAGGCCATCGAGGCGGTCGAGACGGCCGTCGATCGGCACATCGAAGCCATGCTGGCCACCGGCGAAACGCCACCGACCCCGATGGCGGACCGCAGCTACAGCGGCACGATCGTCATCAGAACATCCCCGGAGCTGCACAGTCGTCTCGCCGCCGAAGCCGCCGAACAGCAGGTCTCGATGAACCAGTGGGTGGTTCAGAAGCTTTCGGGACGGCGCCCAAGCGACACGTTCGGGCTTTCGGGATGGGACTAGCGGCGGGTGAAAGCTAGGACGCCTCTGCTCTGTTTTCCAGCTCGTTGACCGGCGCCGGGTCGTTCTCGGTCAGTCCGACCTTCGCCGCGCCCCCAGGCGAACCGAGCTCCGTGAAGAAGTCGGCGTTGATCTGCAGGTATTGGCTGTGCTCGGCGGGCAGGTCGTCTTCGTAAAAGATGGACTCGACCGGGCACACCGGCTCGCAGGCGCCGCAGTCGACACACTCGTCGGGGTGGATGTAGAGCATCCGGGCGCCCTCATAGATGCAGTCGACGGGGCATTCCTCGATGCATGCCTTGTCTTTGATGTCGACACAGGGCTCGGCGATCACGTAGGCCACGAGTGTTTGTCCTTCCTTCTGGCTAGCGGGGTCAGCCGGGTGCGAGCCGCTCAAACGCGGTCTGGCTGGCTAATTTAGCGTGATGGCGCCCGCCCGGGCTACCGGCCTCTTGGTTGAAGCAATCGGCGGCCCGCAAAACAGCGGGGCCCAGGCTGCGCGGTCTGAACCTGGTGGGCTGCACGCCTCATGTGTCCCATCGTTGCGGCTCGGGCCGGAGGCGAGTAGAGGTTTGGCGTTGTGGTGTCACAAGCTATAGTTGTGACACATGATTTGATTGTGAGCTGCCGCCTATGCCCCTGAGCCCTCGGTTGCCCGAACTCGCCTCGTTCGAGGCTTTTGTGGCGATCGCCGAGACCGGCAGCCTCGGCCGGGCCGCGCGCGAACTCGGGCTGACCCAGCAGGCGATATCCCGGCGGCTTGCCACCATGGAGGCCCAGATCGGCGTCACGCTGGCGGTCCGGACCACGCGAGGCTCGCAATTGACGCCCGCCGGCCTGATCGTCGCGGACTGGGCGACCCGGTTGCTCGAAGTCGCGAACGAGGTCGACGCGGGGCTTGGCTCGCTGCGCAAAGAAGGTCGCGAACGCATCCGGGTGGCGGCCAGTCAGACGATCTCCGAACAACTCATGCCGCAGTGGCTGCTCTCCCTGCAGAACGAGGCGGCGCAGCGCGGGGAGACCGCACCTCAGGTGATTCTGACCGCCACCAACAGCGACCACGCCATTGCCTCGGTCCGTGACGGCAGTGCCGATCTCGGATTCGTCGAAAACCCTGGTACGCCAACGGGTCTAGGCACATGTGTGGTGGGGGAGGACGAACTGGTGATCGTGGTGCCGCCTAATCACAAGTGGGCGCGACGATCGCGGGTGGTGACGGCGCGCGAACTCGCGCAGACGCCGCTGGTCGCTCGCGAACTCCATTCGGGCATCCGCGATTCGCTCACGGTAGCGCTGCGCAAGGTGCTCGGTGAGGACATGGAACAAGCCCCGCCCGTACTCGAATTGACCTCCGCGGCGGCGATGCGCGCCGCCGTGCTCGCCGGTGCGGGCCCGGCGACCATGAGCCGACTGGCCGTCGCCGACGACTTGGCGGTCGGCCGGCTACACGCGGTGAATATCCCGGAATTGGACTTACGCCGCAAGTTTCGGGCCATCTGGATCGGCGGACGCACCCCGCCGGCCGGGGCGATCCGCGACCTGCTCAGCCACATCATCAGCCGTACGGCGGCTTCCAAAAGCTAGGCCGCAGCGTCCTCGGCAAGCGCCTCGTCGTAACGGTCCAGCACGGTCTCGGCCACCAACCGGTGCGCCCCCAGTGGTGCTGCCATCGGAATGTCGTTGTGGCGGGCGAAGTTTGACACGCCGTCGGTAATGAGGCCAGGCGCCAGAAACCACGGAGCGATCACCAGCCGGCGTGCACCGCGGCGGCGCAACTGGTCGGCGGCGCGGGTCACCGACGCCTCGGGCCGGGTGGCGAACGCCGTTGTGGCCCCGGCCCATTGGGTGCCGGCGGCCAACCTGGACGCCACCTTCGCGGTGCGGGCATTGGCGGCGAGGTTCGACGAACCGATCGCGACCACCATCACCCCGAGATCCTCGTCGAGCGGGGAAACCCCGACCTCGGTCAGCCGCTCGCGCAGCACCGACACCAAGCGATCGTCTTCACCCAGCACGTCGGCCTGCCGGACGCCGTGCGCACCGGCTTGCACGATCTGCTTGGGGATGTCCAGGCGCGCGTGATAGGCGCTGGCCAGCAGCAACGGGGCGACCACCGCGCGATGGGCGTCCGGCAAGCCAGCCAGCACGTCGACGAAGTTCGGGGTATTGAGCTCCAGGAAGGCCAGCCGCACGTCAAGGTCAGGGCGCATCCGCGCCAGCCGGTCGGCCACGGCTTGGGCGTTGGCGCCCGACCGCGGGTCGCGGCTGCCATGTGCGGTGAGGACGAGTGTGCTCATGTGGACCTCAGCGCAATTCGTCCTCGTCGGCGCGCAGCGCCCAGGAGGCGAACGTCTCGTCGTCCTGACGGCCATCGATGTACTTGCGAGTCACCCGGTCGATGTAGTCGCCGAGTTCGGCGCTGGTGACCTTGTGCTGGCGCAGCTTTCGGCCGAAGCCGCTTTGCTCGCCCAGCCCGCCGCCGAGGTGAACCTGAAAACCCTCGACCGAGTTGCCGTCGCCGTCGTCGATCCACTGACCCTTGAATCCGATGTCCGCGACCTGAATTCGGGCGCACGAGTTCGGACATCCGTTGAGATGCACGCTGATCGGTAGGTTGAGCCGGGAGTCGACGTCGGCCAGCCGCTGCTCCAGCTCGGGTACCAAAGTCTGTGCGCGAACCCGGGTTTCGGCGAACGAGAGCTTGCAATACTCAATCCCGGTGCATGCCATGGTGTTCTTGCGCCAAGACGACGGCCGCGACGGCAGACCCAGCGCCTCCAGGCCTGCGATGAGTTCGTCGACTTTGTCGTCGGGAACGTCGAGGATGACCAGCTTTTGGAACGGCGTCCACCGCGCGCGGTCCGAGCCGGCCTTCTCCATCAGATCGGCCACCGCCGACAGGGTGCTGCCCGACACCCGCCCGACGATCGGCGCGACGCCGACGGCGTTGAGGCCGTTCTTGATCCTCTGCACCCCGACGTGGTCGATGGTGTGCTTGACCGGCGTGGGCGCCGGTCCATCGATCAGGCGACGGTTGAGGTACTCGGTCTCCAAAACCTCGCGGAATTTCTCCACGCCCCAGTCCTTGACCAGGAACTTCAGCCGGGCCTTGGCGCGCAGCCGTCGGTAGCCGTAGTCGCGGAACAGTTGGGTGACGCCCTCCCAGACGTCGGCGACCTCGTTCAGCGGGACCCAGACGCCGAGCCGCTGGGCCAGCATCGGGTTGGTCGACAGGCCGCCGCCCACCCATAGGTCCAGGCCAGGGCCGTGTTCGGGGTGGTTGACGCCGACGAACGCGACGTCATGTGTCTCGTGCGAGACGTCCTGCAAACCGGAGACCGCGGTCTTGTACTTGCGCGGCAGGTTGGCGTACTCGGGGTTTTTCAGCGCGCGCCGGACGATCTCGTCGATGGCGGGCGACGGGTCGAGAATTTCGTCGAGCGAGTCGCCGGCCAGTGGTGAACCGTGGATGCCGCGGGGGCAGTCACCGCAGGCCTCGGTGGTCTGCAGGCCCACCGAATCGAGACGACGCCAGATCTCGGGAACGTCTTCGATGCGGATCCAGTGCAGCTGCAGGTTTTCCCGGTCGCTGATGTCGGCGGTGTCGCGGGCGAATTCGGTCGAAATCTGGCCCAGGGTGCGCATGGTGTGCGCGGTCATCGCCTTGCCGTCGGAGCGGACCCGCATCATGAAGTACTTGGCTTCGATCTTGTCGGTGTTCTCGTCGCCGGTCCAGCTGCCGTCGTAGCCCTGCTCGCGTTGGGTGTAAAGGCCCATCCAGCGGAACCGCCCGCGCAGATCGTCCTTGGCGATGCTGTCGAAGCCCTGTTTCGAGTAGATGTTGATGATGCGGTCGCGCACGTTCAGCGGCGCGTCGTCGTTCTTGAACTGCTCGGCGTGGTTGAGCGGTTCGCGATCGCCCAGCGCCCACTGACCCTCGTTGCGGGTCTTGACGGGACGTGCGGTGGTCATGTGGTTCTCCTTCGCGAACATTCCTTGTGTCGGCCTCGGGACGGGCTGTCGGGCCGCGGAATCGCGATGATGTTGGGTCTGTAGGCACCCATAGGTTCGTCGTTGGACCCACGGGTCGCGAATTCCATGGTGCACCACTTACGGCGGCGTCAGTAGAGGTCACATGTTGTGAGGGCACAACCCGCTGTTGTGTGCTCCGGTTCACGTTTTGCCATGCAGCCAGAGCGATTGGGCGCGGGCGCTTTTCGGATCCGCAGTAGGGTGGCCGTTATGAGCTCCTCCGACATCCACGATGTGATCGTCATTGGTTCGGGTCCTGCTGGGTATACCGCGGCGTTGTATGCGGCGCGGGCGCAGTTGGCGCCGGTGGTGTTTGAGGG
>NZ_LZKU01000272.1 GCF_001672975.1 Mycobacterium sp. 1465703.0 | reverse complement strand
ACGAAATCGGGCTCGTGATCGACATGAGCAGCCCGGTCGGGTTCAGCACGTCGTTGATGAGCGTCTCGGCGGCCGCGTCGGGTGGCTGGCAACAGATGGCCGGCGCGGACGTCGTACCTGACGGTGCGGCCACCGCGCGGCTGTGGATCGAACAGACCGACGCAGTAACCGCCGGCGTCAGTTCGTGGACGTCGGCCTGGTTGTCGAAGACGGGCACAATCCCGACGAAATTCCTTAGCCTCGCACCGTTGTTGACCGGGTTTCTCACTGACGGGTCAAGCATCATCGGCCAACTGATTTCGGCGTGGCCGAACGTCACTGGCGGGCTCGACGGGCTCGACGGGCTCGGCGCGATCTTTTCCGACGTAGCCGGCCTGATGGGTCACCCGGGCGGCCTGGGCAGCGGGGCGCCCGTGCTGCCGGGCTTTTCCGGCATTCCGTTGCTGAACCCGATGTTCACCGGCGGCCTGTTCAAGCCATCGCTGATTCCGACTCTCGACGCTTCGAAGATCGGCACCGGCCAGTTGTCGGCCGGCGTGCTGCCGGTCATCACCGCAGGGATGACGCAAGGGCTTGCGGACATCGACGCCATCGTGAACGCGCTGG
>NZ_LZKU01000271.1 GCF_001672975.1 Mycobacterium sp. 1465703.0 | reverse complement strand
GTCGGCGTCGATCGTGGCGCAACCCAACGCGCCGTTGCCGTCGGTGCCCGACCACAACCAGCCCGGGCCCGTGGCCGTCCAGCCGTTGAGGTTGTTGTCGAACGAACCGTTGTCGATGATGTTCGACGAACCGTCGGGGAAGTAAATCGGGTCGTAGTTGAATGCGCCTTCGGCCTTCAACGCGAGCTGCGTGACGCCCTTGGTCGTGTCGTCTGAAATCGAAATGATCTTGTGCTCTTGGGAAATGAAGCCGACCCACGGCATATAGCCCGACACGATGATGGTGTCGCCGACGTCGTACGAGCCGCGCGGCGCGTTCGGGTGATCGGGGTTGATCGTGATGGTTTCCCAGTACGGCGGCGTCTGCCGGCGAGCAAGCCGGCGATGCGCCCACGCTTGCGCGCGCTCGTTGCTGTCGATCATGGCGTCGTCTTCGGACAGGTAGCGGCGCAACCGGTCAGGGTCGGCGTTCGCCAGCTCGGAGCTGTATTGCACGCCGGGAAACCAGCCCGTGATACCGACGTCGGTGATGTAGTCGGTTTGGGTCTCGGTGTGCGGCTTGCCCGAAAGCACGTTCTCGTTGAAGACGAACGCGATGTTTTCCTGAATCAGCCCGAGCCGCGGATAGCCCAGTTCGAACGTCTTTTTCACGTCGGTGCGGTCGGCGTTCCATTCGGAAATCTCGCGGTAGTCGAACGGCACGTCACGCGCGAGCGCGTTGATGTAGTCGCCGCAATCGAGCTTGTCGGTCGCGCGCACGAACAGCGCGAAAAAGTTCAGGTTCAACAGGTCGCCGTCGAACGCATAGCCGGCCAGCATTTCGACGCCGGATTCTGGCGGCGATACGGTCACGTCGAGGTTGCCGTTCGGGAAGTCCTCTTGCAGATGCCGCCAGATTTCGACGACCGGCCAGAATGCGTCGACGTCGATTTTCGTGATGTCTTCAAGCCACGGAATGCCCTTCGGGTACGCGGCGAAGCCCTTGCACTTGACATGCAAAATGCCCGTGTTCTCGTCGATGTCGGACGGCTGGACGATGCCCGTGCACCAGATGCGGCGCTTGCCGAGCATCACCTTTTCGATGTGCACGTACTGGCCGTACGACTTGAGGTCAAGCGCCCAGCTCGACGGGTCGTTCGGGTCGACGTCGAACGTCAGGTCGCACCCGTCCGAAAGGTTGCGCTGAATCACGAGATTCGTGACGTCGAGGTCGTAGGTCAGAATCTCGCCG
>NZ_LZKU01000270.1 GCF_001672975.1 Mycobacterium sp. 1465703.0 | reverse complement strand
CGGGATGGTTGCGGTACGTGGGGTGCGCGTTGTGGCCGCCGGTGTATCCCACCCGGGTGGAAACCACGCCGGGCAGCTTACGAAACAGCTCCTCCATGCCCCAGAAGCAGCCACCGGCGAGGACGGCGATCTCGTTGACGTTGCTCATGACTGCTGCCCGGCGTGGTTTCCACCCGGGTGGGATACACCGGCGGCCACAACGCGCACCCCACGTACCGCAACCATCCCGGCCACGCCGAAGCACTCGAGATCACCTACGACCCAGAGGCGACCGATTATCGGGCACTGCTGGAATTCTTTTTCCAGATCCACGACCCGACCACCACGAACCGTCAAGGCAATGACGTCGGCAGCAGTTACCGGTCGGCGATTTTCTACCTCGGTGACCAGCAGAAGAAAATCGCGTTGGACACCATCGCCGACGTCGAGGCCTCAGGACGGTGGCCCGGCAGGATCGTCACTGAAGTCACTCCCGCCGCTGAGTTTTGGGAAGCCGAACCCGAACACCAGGACTACTTACAGCACTATCCATCCGGGTACACCTGCCACTACATCCGCCCAGACTGGACCCTGCCCAACCACACTCGCAATGCCGGCGCGCGGGCGATGACGGCAGAACATGCCGAGCCCACTCAATAGCGATATGGGCTTGGCAACACCGGGCAGCGCGCGGACCAGTGCGAGTGATTGGCAGATGCTGCTGAGCGCGTACGCGCCCCTCATCGTTTGTTGGGGCCGTACGTGCCGCGGCATGGATGATGCCCGTGCCGGCGATCGGCGAGCGACGGTGACACGATGACTCAGAACCCGAACCTGGCGGCGCTGTCGGCAGCCGGCGTGTCGGTCTGGCTGGATGACTTGTCGCGCGACTGGCTGGAATCGGGCAACTTGCAGCGCCTCGTCGATACCAGAAGTGTCGTCGGTGTCACGACCAACCCGTCGACCTTCGAGCGAGCACTCACGCACAGCCGCCTCTACGACGAGCAGATCGCCGAGTTGACTGCGCGTGGCATCGCGATCGACGCGGCGATCCGCACGGTGATCACCGATGACGTCCGTGCGGCCTGCGATGTGCTGCGACCGCAATGGGAGGCCTCCGATGGTGTCGACGGAAGAGTATCCGTCGAAGTCAACCCGCTGGATGCGGACGACACGGATCGAACACTTATGGAGGCCATTCAGTTGGCCAAAACCGTCGACCGGCCCAACGTGTTCATCAAGATTCCGGCCACGGACGCGGGGCTGCCTGCAATCACAGCAGCACTGGCTAAAGGTGTCTCGGTAAATGTGACGCTGATTTTTTCCGCGCAACGGCATCGGGCCGTGATGGACGCCTATCTGGCAGGTATGGAAGCCGCCCAATGCGTGGGAGCCGATTTATCCCAGATCCATTCGGTGGCATCGCTTTTCGTTTCCCGAGTGGACACCGAGGTCGACAGGCGGCTCCAGCAAATCGGCACCGCGGAGGCACTCGCACTGCAGGGGCGGGCGGGCGTCGCCAACGCGCGGGTGGCCTATGCGAACTACCAGCAGGTCTTCGAAGACGAGCCGCGTTATACCGCGCTGCGCGCCGCGGGCGCACGCGTGCAGCGCCCGCTATGGGCCTCCACCGGAGTGAAGAACGACGCGTATCCCGACACGATGTACGTCACCGAACTTGTTGCTCCGAACACTGTCAGCACCATACCTGCGGCGACATTGGAAGCGGTGGCCGACCACGGCGTCATCACGGGTGACACCGTCACTGGCAAGGCGGCACAGGCGCAGGAAGTGTTTGACCGGCTGAGCGCAATCGGTATCGATCTACCCAACGTATTCGCCGTGCTCGAACATGACGGGGTGGGAAAGTTCGCAGCGTCCTGGCTACGGTCTGTTCAACACTAAACACCCCGCGGTGCTGCATCATTCACCTATTTGGAGAGCGATCTAATGTCCACCTCGGCGCCTGAGCGAGAAGAGCTGTTACCCCGTCGGCCATTCCCGGAGCGCACGGGTCCCACGGGCAGCCTGCTCTACCGGCTGATTACCACGACCGATCACAAACTGATCGGAATCATGTATGTGGTCGCGTGCTTTACGTTCTTCTTCATTGGTGGGCTGATGGCACTACTGATGCGCGTCGAGCTGGCCGCGCCCGGGCTGCAGTTCTTGTCCAATGAGCAATACAACCAGCTCTTCACCATGCACGGCACGGTCATGCTGTTGTTTTACGCGACCCCGGTGGTATTCGGGTTCGCCAATCTCGTGGTGCCCTTGCAAATCGGCGCCCCAGACGTAGCGTTTCCGCGCCTAAACGCGTTATCGTTCTGGCTCTTTGTGTTTGGGGCGATGATCGCATTGGGAGGCTTCATCGCCCCCGGCGGGCCGGCCGCTTTCGGGTGGACCGCATACACGCCTTTGTCCGACGCTGTCCACTCGCCGGGCCCAGGAGGCGACTTGTGGATCCTGGGTCTGATCGTGGGTGGATTAGGCACAATCTTGGGCGGGGTCAACATGATCACGACCGTGGTGTGCCTGCGGGCGCCGGGCATGACGATGTTTCGGATGCCAGTCTTCAGCTGGAACATCCTGGTAACCAGCATCATGGTGCTGGTTGCGTTTCCGTTGTTGACGGCCGCGTTGTTCGGACTAGCCGCCGACCGCCGCCTCGGAGCGCACGTGTTTGACGCCGCCAACGGCGGCGCCCTGCTGTGGCAACACCTGTTCTGGTTCTTCGGCCACCCCGAGGTCTATATCATCGCCCTGCCGTTCTTCGGCATCATCACGGAAGTCATTCCGGTGTTCTCCCGCAAGCCGCTGTTCGGCTACTCCACCATGGTCTACGCCACGATCAGCATCGCGGCGCTCTCGATCGCGGTGTGGGCGCATCATTTGTTCGCTACCGGCGCGGTACTGCTGCCGTTCTTTTCCTTCGCGACCTACCTGATCGCCGTCCCGACCGGGATCAAATTCGTCAACTGGATCGGCACCATGTGGAAGGGCCAACTGACTTTCGAAACCCCGATGCTGTTCGCGGTGGGCTTCTTGGTGACCTTCCTCATCGGCGGATTGTCGGGTGTGATGCTGGCCAGTCCGCCGATCGACTTCCATGTCACCGACACCTATTTCGTGGTCGCCCACTTCCACTACGTGCTGTTCGGCACCATTGTTTTCGCAACCTACGCCGGTGTGTACTTCTGGTTTCCCAAGATGACCGGCCGCCTGCTCGACGAGCGGTTGGGCAAACTGCATTTCTGGTTGACGCTAATCGGTTTCCACACCACATTTCTGGTGCAACACTGGCTAGGCAATCAGGGGATGCCCCGACGCTACGCCGACTACCTGCCCACCGACGGCTTCACCACGCTTAACGTCGTCTCCACGATGGGAGCGTTCATCCTGGGAGCATCGATGGTGCCATTTGCCTGGAATGTGTTCAAAAGCTGGCGCTACGGCGAACCAGTTATCGTCGACGATCCGTGGGGCCATGGCAACTCCCTGGAGTGGGCCACCAGCAGCCCACCGCCGCGGCACAACTTCACCGAAATGCCACGCATCCGCTCTGAGCGGCCGGCCTTCGAGCTGCACTATCCGCACATGGTTGAACGGTTGCGCAGCGAAGCCCACGTCATGCGGGCACGAGCGAACACGCGATAACTGCCAAGTCGTTCATCAGGTCTGACCTCCTGACCGGGCCGCGTCAACTCGGCACCTCGCACCCGCACCTTCTCCGACGTGGGTCGGCGCGCTGCGTGATCGGCGGCTCGAAAGGGGCGCGGCATGGCTGTCTGATGGGTCGAAGAGTAATTCGCGCAACTGTTTTCGTCCGCGGTTGATCCTCGAACTGACGGTTCCTTGCTGGGTGCCCGTCATGGCGGCGATCTCCTTGTAGGAGTATCCCGCGATGTCGGCAAAGTACACGGCCATGCGAAACTGCTCAGGCAGGCCCATCATCGCCGCCTTGAGGTTGGCGTTTGGCAGCATTTCGAGCGCCTGATCTTCGGCCGACCGCAGGCCGCCAGGCTCACGTGGGGCACCGGCCACGAGCTGTCGATCAGTGATCTCACCAGTCGGATGTTGCGTGGGACGGCGCTTTTGCTTCCGATAGCTGTTGATGTAGGCGTTCGTCATGATCCGCCGCAGCCATGCGTTGAGATTCGTTCCAGGTTCGAATGCCCGCAGACCCGCATAAGCGTTGAGCAAGGTTTCTTGCACTAGATCCTCCGCATCGACTCGATTGGAGGTCATTCGAAGAGCTTGGCGATAGAGAGGCTCGAGGAGCGGGATGACGGCACTTTCAAATTGAGCGCTCAGCAGTTTGTCTGGCACCTTCGCACATTCCGCGCGCACGCGACCCACGCTATGTTCCCGTCATCGCGAAAAGTATTGACAGCGCGTTCAAATGCGTTCCTTCCGCCAGGCTCGCCGCCCGATGCAGCGATGAACATTCGTGGGGCCAGCATCCACCGCCGCGGGGTGAATGGTCATCACCCGCCGAGGCAATTCATCCGGGTGATGGTTACGCCACCCCTGCATCAGTTGGCCCCCAGGCTATGGCAGCCGCCAGCGCAGCACTGCTCGCGTTGAACTATCACCCGGGTGAATGTTGCAGGTGGGCGACGACAGTTCGGCCCCCTCTGCGCGATGCTTTTAATGTCTACACCCGAGCCATCGCTCTGAACGAGGACTGCAGTGAGCGCCGCCAAAAGAATGTTGGAGACCTATCCACGAGATCTAGGTCGGATCGATAGAGCCAAGCTGGTCGCATGTATCGACGCATGTATCGAATGCGACCAAGCCTGCACAGCGTGTGCAGACGCCTGCCTCAGTGAAGAGGACGTCAAGCACTTAACCAAATGCATCCGCACCTGCCTTGACTGCGCCGATGTCTGCGCGACAACCGGCCGCGTCTTATCCCGGCACACGGACTACGACGCGAACCTGACCAGGACGGTGCTCCAAACGTGTGCCATCGCCTGTAAGACAAGCGCAGACGAGTGCGACAACCATGCGGCGAAACACGAGCATTGCCGGGTGTGCGCCGACGTCTGCCGTCGCTGTGAACAAGCCTGCCGCGACCTTGTCGAGGCGCTCGGCTGAGGCAACCAAGCAGTTCCGTGACGACGCGAATCGTGATCCTCGGCGGCGGCCCGGCCGGGTATGAGGCGGCATTGGTTGCAGCTGCTCGAGCTCCGGGCGTGGCCCGGGTCACCGTCGTCGATTCCGAAGGGGTCGGCGGCGCGGCGGTGCTGTGCGACTGCGTTCCATCGAAGACCTTTATCGCCTCCACGGGGCTGCGCACCGAACTGCGACGGGCAACCCGCCTGGGTTTCGACATCGACGTCGATGACAGCAAGGCCTGTCTTCCAGAAATCCACCAGCGCGTCAAGATGCTGGCCAGTGAGCAGTCGGCCGATATCACCGAACAGCTGCTCCACGCAGGTGTAGAGCTCCTGGCGGGCCGGGGCGAACTGGTTGATACGACTGCGGGTCTGGCACGTCACTGTGTCAAGGTGACAGCACGCGACGGGAGCACCACGATGCGCGAGGCCGACGTGGTGTTGATCGCCACCGGGGCCAGTCCCCGGATCTTGCCGTCAGCGCGCCCGGACGGCGAGCGCATCCTGACCTGGCGCCAGCTGTATGAACTGAACTTGCTGCCCGAGCACCTCGTCGTGGTGGGAAGCGGCGTGACTGGTGCCGAATTCGCTAATGCTTACACCGAACTGGGTGTGGCGGTAACGGTGGTGGCCAGCCGCGATCGGGTGTTGCCGTACGAGGACGCCGACGCTGCGCGGGTGCTGGAGGGGTCCTTCGCCGAACGCGGGGTCAAACTGGTCAAAAATGCGCGGGCACAATCGGTCCGACGCACCGCCGATGGCGTGCTGGTGACAATGACCGACGGCCGCACCGTCGAGGGCAGCCACGCGTTGATGACCGTTGGGTCAGTGCCTAACACCGGCGGGCTAGGTCTACAGCGCATGGGCATCGGCCTCGTGCCCGGCGATTACATCGCCGTCGATCGTGTTTCACGCACATCGGTTACGGGCATTTACGCCGCGGGGGACTGCACCGGTGTGTTGCCGTTAGCCTCGGTTGCTGCAATGCAGGGCCGGATCGCGATGTATCACGCGCTGGGTGAAGCCGTTAATCCACTCCAGTTGCACACCGTCGCGGCTAATGTGTTCACCCACCCCGAGGTTGCGGCGGTCGGCGTCGGGCAGAGCGCGATCGACAACGGCTCGGTTCAGGCCCGCGTCATCTTGCTGCCGTTGAAAACCAATGCGCGGGCTAAAATGTCGGAGCTGACTGACGGTTTCGTCAAACTGTTTTGCCTGCAGGACAGCGGCGTGGTAATCGGTGGCGTGGTGGTCGCGCCGATCGCTTCGGAATTGATATTGCCGATCGCGTTGGCTGTTCAAAACAGGCTCACCGTCGACGACTTGGCGCAGACGTTTGCGATCTATCCGTCGCTGTCCGGTTCGGTCACCGAGGCCGCCCGCCGGCTGATAGCTCGCGACGATCTGAACTGATGCAACTCGCATCGCATCGCATCGCTCGACGGGCGGTTGCCATCGTAGGACTGCCTGTTGCCCTGTGGTGGCTGGAGCTGCGGAAGTTGTTGATCAGGATTACCGCCGATGAAAAGCTGCCGTGTGGAGCGCAGAGCACCTGGTGTGGCGAATTTACCGGTCACATCCACCGAACCAGAGGAGTTGCGCGCCTCATAACAGCACTCGCAGCTTGAGCGTTATCACCCGGGTGAACGGTGCGCAGGGGTGATGACAGATGGGTCGGGGTTGGGCAATGCTCACTATCGACAAATCTGGACAGCGTCGACCGTCTCCCATGCCGCAGTCCACGGCGCAGTGGCCACCGGGGGCACCGCACCTTGCGCGATCAAATCCTGAAACCGTCTGGCTACCCGAATACCAAACAGGAGAAGCGTTATGACCGCGGTCCCACTTCACCGTCAACCGCAGACGGCGGAATCGGCCACCTCGGTTGTGGTCGTCGGCAGCGGGTTCGCCGCTTTCGAGTGCGCGCGCCGACTGGCCCGACGGTTGGGCAGGGCGCGTGCCTCGAATGTGAGGGTGACGATCGTCTCGCCCGTCGATTACATGCAGTACTCGCCATTGCTGGCTGATGTTGCCGGCGGATTGGTCGACCCGCGGTTTGTCTGTGTTCCGTTGGCCGGAACGCTCAAGGGTGTGCGGGCAGTACGCGGCCGTGTCGACAGCGTTGACTTCGATCAGCAGGTGCTCTCGTTCACCGATATGGAGGGCGGGGTAGGGACGCTGTCGTGGGATCGGCTGGTCTTGACGCCAGGCTCGGTGACCCGGCTGTTCGATACGCCCGGTTTGGCCACCCACGCGCACGGGCTGAAGTCGACGGCCGAGGCGCTGTATCTGCGTGATCATGTGATCGAGCAGTTGGAATCGGCTCTCGTCGACGAAAATGAGGCGCGCGCGGCCGCGCGGCGCACGATTGTCGTTGTTGGTGCGTCGTATTCGGGCTCCGAATTGACGGCGCAGTTGCGCGCGCTCGCCGACGCAGCGGCGAAGCAGATGGGCTTCGATCGCGCCTCGGTGCGGTTTGTGCTGCTGGACTTGGCCGACCGCGTCATGCCCGAGTTGGGGCGAAAGCTCGGCGACGCGGCGATGCGTGTGCTGCGCTCTCGCGGAATCGACGTGCGGTTGGGCACGACCCTGAAAGACGTACACGCCGATCATGTTGTGCTCACTGATGATTCGCGCATCGACACGTACACGGTAGCGTGGGTGGCAGGCGTGACCCCGTCACCGCTGATCGCCACGCTGGGGTTAGAAACCGAGCGGGGCCGGCTGAAGGTGCAAGCCGATTTGCAGGTACCAGGTCACCCCAACGTTTTTGCGGCGGGCGATGCCGCCGCCGTTCCGGACCTCACCCGACCGGGCATGATTGCCCCGCCCACCGCCCAGCACGCGACCCGACAGGGTAAGGCGTTGGCCCGCAACGTCGCCGCAAGTCTCGGCTACGGCGAGCGGAAGGACTACCGTCACAGCGACAAGGGTATGGTCGTCGACTTGGGTCCGCGCTATGCCGTCGCGAACCCACTAGGCGTGCATCTATCGGGCTATCCCGCCAAGTTTGTCGCCCGCGCCTATCACCTCTACGCGCTTCCCCGCCTCGTTAACCGCTGGGCGGTCGCACTCGCATTTCTCACCGACGTCTTCTTCGCCCGCACCGTGTTGTCAATGGGATTCGTTTGCAGTACCGACGCCCAATTCACCGGCAGCGAAGTCGTTCCGCTACCGAAGGCGGCAGGGGCAGAATGAGTATCGTCAACAAAGGCTTTCACAGACCCCTTCGCGAGTCGGTCCGTGAACTGCCGCCGGGGCAACACCTGACCGCGGATTTCCCTGTCCTGCAAGCAGGACCGACTCCTCGGATTGACCTTGATGACTGGCGATTCACCATTCGCGACGAGCACGGCGCCGAACAGTCGTGGACATGGTCCCAGTTCAAGCTCTTGCCCAGTGAGCCGCTCACCGTGGACATCCACTGCGTCACCACGTGGTCCAAGCTGGATACCGAGTGGGAAGGTGTTTCTCTAGACACACTTTTGGAATCGGCCGAAACTGCCGCTGAATTCGCGCTGATCGGGTCCTACGGCGGCTACACGACGAACCTTCCGCTGAGCGACCTTCGCGGCGGAAAGGCATGGATCGTCTACGGTTACCAGGGCGCACCGCTTAGTCCGATACACGGCGGGCCGGCACGGCTGCTGGTGCCGCATCTGTATTTCTGGAAGTCCGCCAAGTGGGTGAGATCCATCGAGCTGCGCGACAGCGACGCACTGGGGTTCTGGGAACGGTTGGGCTACCACGCCTATGGGGACCCGTGGCGAGAACAACGCTACGCCGGGGATTGACGGCGGGGCATGGTGTCGATGTGAAGGCGATGTTGCGCTGGCGGGTCGCGAGTGTTGTGCACTCTGAGCCGGAGACCGAGTCTGCACAGACGATCGGCCTGAACGTGCCGGGCTGGGGCGGTCACCGGGCCGGTCAGCACATCGACCTCAAACTGACTGCTGAGGACGGGTACAGCGCGCAACGCAGCTACTCACTGAGCAGACCAGCCGACGGTGAGCGCATCGAACTCACCGTGCAGCGGATTGACGACGGGGAAGTCTCGCCCTACCTCACCGGACTTGTTGCCGGAGAGCAGATCGAACTGCGCGGACCCATCGGCGGCTGGTTCGTCTGGCAGCCCGCCGATGCGGCTCGGGTTCTGCTGGTCGGCGGTGGATCGGGAATCGTGCCATTGATGGCCATGCTGCGCCAACGGGTTACGGCCGGCACTGCGCACTTTCGGCTTGTCTACTCGGTGCGCAGTCCCGCGGACGTGTACTACGCCCAAGAGCTGGACCTGCTGGAGCGCGAATATGACTGGCTGCAGATCGCGCTGGTCTACACCCGCAAGGCCGCGCCGCAGACCGCCCGGCCGCCTGGCCGGGTCCGCTCCGCTGACCTCGCGCCGACGCAGCGGGCGCCCGCCGCCGCGCGCGTTTATGTCTGCGGCCCAACGGGGTTCGTGGAATCGGTGACCACCACGCTGGTCGAGCAGGGCTATCCGCCATCGGCCATCCGGACCGAGCGGTTCGGACCGAGCTAATAACACCAGAAGCGAGGGATGATGACCGAACCAACGCACGTCGACGGCAACGCCGTCGGGGGCGCCTTCGCGGACGTGCTCGGATTCGATGTCACCACCGCGATACTGACCTGTGCCGGATGTGGTCGTGTCGGCGCCTTCGCCGAGAATCACGTCTATCACCGCGCGCCCGGCATCGTGGTGCGGTGCCCGGGCTGCGAGGGCGTCTTGGCCCGTCTGGTGCAAACGCCCAGCGACGTGTGGCTCGACTTTCACGGGGCGCTTTCCTGGCGTATCCCGACCGAAAGCCGCACCGATGAAGAACATTTCGCTGGTTAGGCGAAATGACTGCCGATTCCGAATCGAGCAGGATGTCGACTCGCCGCTGAAAGGCAGGCACGCGTGGACCGAATATTTCATGTCCTGATCGGTGACCCTGCCGGTACCGTCGATGTTGCCATCAAAACCTCGGCGTTGTTCCTCACGGCTGCGATCCTGTTTCGTTTCATGGAGCGTCGCACTCTCGCCGAATTCGCACCATTCGACTGGATCGCTGCGGTCGCCGCCGGAGCTATCGTCGGTCGGTCCGCTACCGCCAGCGATACCTCGTGGCTCAACGCAAGCGTGGCGCTCATTTGCCTTCTGGGCACCCACGCGATACTGGCGAGATTGCGCTTCCTTCCGGCGATTCGACATTTCATCGATCCGCCTTTGAAGGTACTGATCCGCGACGGACACATCGACCGACGTAACCTGCGCCGGTGCGGACTAACCGGCGCCGACCTCGAGGCTGTGCTACGACAGCATGGACACGAGAGCTCAGATGGTATTCGACTCGCGATCTTCGAAGCCAAAGGCGTGATCTCCATTCTGTTAACGGATGGGCTGTCGCCCCATGGAGATTGCCGATCGTCATCCCGGGCTCGCAATGAGCTCGCTTAGTGAGCTCGCCCTTCGGGTCCGTACCGCGGACGTGGTGGACGCGATGGGGCGTCTACATCAACATCACTGCGATCTGCTCGATCTGGTGAGTCCCACGCCCGGCCGCGTACTTTTCGGGCCGGCCGTGACAATCTCTTACTTCCCGACATGCCGAGCCGCGCTGCCCTCCGAACGCTACAACTTCAAGCGGCTCTTCTATGAGGCCATCGCTGATGGCGCCGAAGGATATGTCCTCGTCTTGGCCAGCAACGGATACACCGACACCTCGCTTGGCGGCGGAACGAAGTTGTCGCGTGTCCAAAACCACCGGCTCGCGGGGATTCTCACCGATGGTCGACTTCGTGACTTCGCTGAACTCCGGCAATATGACCTAGCCATTTATTGCCGAGGTGAAGCAACACGTTGGGGTGGTGACGTGGTTACCCCATACGAGGCCAACCGTTCGGTAGTACTGGCGGGGCTCGGGATTCATCCCGGCGACTACATCTTCGCCGATGCCTCGGGCGCAGTCGCCATTCCTGCCAACGAGGTGCGAACCGTTCTTCAAGGCGCATGCCAGGTCACCCTGGAGGACGCCCAATCCATCGCGGCCATCCGCAACGAAACGCCATCCGCGCCCGGGAACACTGAACGCTGACTCACTGGGCGGCCCCGACGTTGCGCGTGCACCCACCGGGGCCGGTGGTTGCTATGCCGTATCTGATAGAGGACAGTGCAATTGGCTCAGCCAGCGCTGGGCATCGAGTGCGGCCGCGCAGCCGCTGGCTGCGGCGGTGACTGCCTGGCGGTAGCGGCGGTCGATCAGGTCGCCGGCCGCGAATACGCCCGCCACGGAGGTACAGGTGGTGTCGCCTATCGTCAGGATGTGCCCTCCGGCATCCAGGTCGACGAGGCCGTTCAAGAGATCTGAGCACGGCGTTTGGCCGACGGCGACAAAGACGCCCGCGACCGCGATAGTGGAATGGCCGCCGTCGCGTGTGTCGCGTACGCGCACCCCGGTGACCTGTTGGTTGCCGTGTACGGCTAGCACTTCGGTGGATGTCAGGATTGCGACGTTGGGATGCGCCCGCAGGCGAGCAACGGCGATGGCCGATGCCCGTAGTCGGGGGCGATGGTGGATGAGGGTGACGTGGCGGGCCAGCGGCACAAGGTGAAGTGCCTCTTCAACGGCACCGTCACCGCCGCCGATGACCGCGACGTCACATCCGGTGAACTGTGCGCCGTCGCGTTTCGCGCTGGTGCTTACGCCGTCGCCGAGGAGCCCGCGTTCACCGGGCACGTTGAGGGGCCGGGGGGCCGAGCCCATGGCAAGAATCAGGGCACGGCCGTGGTGCTTTGCGTCGCTCATGCTGACCGTCTTGGGCTGGTCACCGAGTTCGAATCCGCTGACATACCCGGGGCGCAACTCGGCGCCGAAGCGCTGTGCTTGTCGTCGCATCGCGCCGGCCAGCGTAGGACCGGAGACGGACGGGCCGACACCGGGGAAGTTGTCTACCTGCCCGGCGACCACCAGAGCACCGCCGGGCTGGTGGCCTTCGATGACAAGGGTGTCCAGCCCGGCCCGAGCCGTGTAGATCGCCGCGGTGTATCCGGCTGGGCCTGATCCGACGACGATGACATCATGAATCCGGGCTGCGTCGGCCATCAACCGGGCGGCACCACTAGGGTCTCCAGGCGGCGGAAGTCCGCCAAAAGCCACAGGGCGCGCGATGAGCGGTGCGACTCCCACCAGTCGTAACACGCCACTTCCGCCGACTGCCCTCAGTGGTCTCGCCCACAGCCATCAGATCCGTCTGCCTTCATGGTATTTACTCGGCCATACGTCAAGGTCAGCAGTTGTTGATAGCCACCCCGAACTGGGGAGTTGCTCCTCGTTGGCCAAGGTCGACACGAAATGCTCGATCAGTATCACGTTGCGAGCAACTTCAGCGCCGACATGGCCTGTGTGACTGGGGATATAGGTTGAACCGAGGACATCATCACCACCGACGACAACCACACTTGATCCCGCCGCCATCAGATCAGCCGCCAGCGCGCGCAAAGCCGCGTTGGGGCCGCTATGGGAACCGAAAAGGACGGCGGTTAATTGCGCGTTTGCCCGCCGCAGCAGCCCGTGTCCGTGTTGTCCCGCGATATGGCCCTCGGCGGCGATCCCTGTCGCTTCGTTTGTGAGCAACGCCGCGTAAAACGCAGCGGCTGCGTGCTCGTTGCACGCGACGTAAGCCAAGCGCGACTCCCGTTGGGCGGCAACACCGGCGGCCACGTCGCGGAGTTGCACCGGCAATGTCGTGGTAGCAACAGCACTCGCGGCGCGAGAGACGTCGTCATTGTCTTCATTGAGAATCATCGACGCGACATAATCGTGGGCTACCAGAGCGTTCAGGAATCCTTTCGGACTGCTCGATGCCCCGCTACGCAGCAGAACTTCACAGTCAGCGACTGCGGCCAGGGGACTGGCCGGGTCATCGGTGATCGCTATCGTCGCTGCTGGTCTGATGGTCCGGCCGAGCCCGTCGGTCAAAGCACGCACATGCCCGCCCAAGCCAGACCGCGACGTGGCGACCAGCAGCGAGTCCGAGGTGACGAGTTTGGGATTCTCCAAAAGACTTTCCGTATCGATCCACCACGCGCCCTTTCCGGCCGCAACAAGCCGCCGCCAGCTCGGCAGGGCTGCAATATGTGATGCGCCCATACCGGTGAGAATGATGCGGCAATGGTGATCGCGGACTAACGGGTACAAGCCGAGCGAGATCGGTGCCTGATCGAATTCGAGCAAGGATCGAGCTTGAGCGTCGGCGTCGACGTGAACGGAGACCCGACTGGTCAGACGATGGCGCTGGGACTTTCTATCGCAAAGTAGCAGTGCTGTTCTCGGGTTCACCGGTTAGTGCCCCTTCTTGGTCGTGGAGCTTGCCCGAGGACGGGCCCCTGCGCGGAAAGGGTCCGCAACGCGTTATTGGCTACTAGCGTGTTGCCGAGCCGGGTGATATGTCATCATCCTCGAGACCGATTCACCCGGGTGACGACGACCGACGGGCGTGAGCGATGTCAGTGTCGGTGTGCCGGCGGCCAAGGCGGCTCGCCGCAGAGCGCCAGCAGCGCGTTCTCGACGAGCTCAGATAGAGCCGGGTGGATCCAGTATTGACTGCGTGCCATCTCTTGGGCGGTCAGGCCGAAGCGCATGCCTTGGATCAGGGGTTGAATCAGGAGCGAGGCCTGGTGGCCCATAATATGGGCGCCGAGAATCAGCCCGGTGTGATCGTCGACGATAATTTTGGCGAAGCCGGTCGTGTCTTCCAGCGCCCATCCGTAGGCGACGTCCGCGTAATCTTGCACCTTCGACTTGACGTTGTAACCCTGTGCGCGGGCTTCGTTTTCAGTTAGGCCGACCATGGCGATCTGCGGATCGGTGAACACCGCCGACGGCACGTAACGGTGATTTGTCCGCATCAGCGTATCGGTGTCGTCCCAATCGGCCAGCAGGTTGTGCTTCACTACGCGGGCCTCATGGTTGGCGACGTGCTTCAACTGGTACGGCGAACTCACGTCGCCCAACGCATATATGCCACGTGCGGTGGTGCGTTGGTATTCATCCACCCGCACCAGCCCATCGATAACCTCGACCCCGGCTAATTCGGCATTGAGCAAGTCACCGTTGGGGATCCGCCCGGTCGATACCATCAAGGTGTCAGCGTGAAGTCGTGATCCATCGTCAAGATGAAGGGTGATCCCGGAGTTGTCTTGGATGCCGCCGACCACGTTACGGTGGCTCCGGATGTTCCAATTCTTGCCGGCGATATCGGTAAAGCGTTCGCACACGGTGTCATCGCATTGACTGAGCAGCGTGCCGCCACGGATGACCAGTGTGACTTGAGACCCCAATTCCGAGAATATATGCGCGAACTCGGTAGCGATGAAACCGCCACCAACGATCACCAGGTGTTCGGGCGGCTTCTCGATGCGCATGATGGTGTTGCTGGTGTGATACTGCACCCCGCTCCTGGCAATCGCGTCTGGCACGGTGGCGCGGGCACCTGCAGCGATGACAACCTGGTCGGCGGTGAATTCGTCTCCGTCATCGGTGCGCAGCTTGTAGCGCCCGTTCTCCATGGTCGGGGCGAACCTGGTGTGGCTCATGAACATCTCTACATTGGGCGAGGAACGCCGGTATTTTTCGCCGCTCATCACCAGTGGATCGATGCGGCTGAATACTCGCGAGACGATGTCGTTCCAGCGGACGCCATCGACATGCGCATCGACACCGAATCGTGGTGATTCTCTGGCGAATTGCGCTATGTCGGCCGCATAGGCGAACATTTTGGTCGGGATGCAGCCGACGTTGATGCAGGTGCCGCCGAACACACCCTGCTCGCAGATGGCGATGCGTCTGTCGGCATAGCGCTCGTCGAGGATGGTGTTGCCAGAACCGGTGCCGATGATGGCGATGTCGAAATGGTCCATGGTCAATACCTCATTAGCGTGGTTGGGCCGTGTACACGCACGCGTCTGTTATTTTGCGCCAACGTTTTCCAAAACCACTGCTACTGCCTGCCCCGAGCCGATACAGATCCCGATCACTCCGAACCGGGCACCTCTTTCAGCCAGTTCCGTCGCCAGCGTCAACAAATAGCGAGTTCCGGTAGCCCCGAAGGGATGTCCGATCGCGACCGCACCACCATTGGGTGTCAGTTTCTCATCGGGCACTACAAAACCATCAAGCTGGTTTGGCAATTCCCGCAGCACGCCTAGCGCCTGGGCGCTGAACGCCTCGTGCACCTCCCACACGTCGATCTGCTCGGGGGTAAGTCCTGCCCGGCGGATCGCGGCCGGGATCGCCCATGCAGGCGCCACGCCCATAATGAGGGGGTCGATGCCATAGACCGCACTCGATACCACTCGGGCTAACGGCTCGACGCCGAGTTCGCCGGCTCGCTCCCCGGAAGCGATGACTACGGCACTGGCTCCATCACTCAAAGGCGAGGAGTTGCCCGCCGTCATTTGGGTCGTGCCGGGCTGGGCCGGTAAAGCCGCCAGCCCCTTGGCGGTGGTGTCATCGCGGATGAATTCATCGTGTTCTGCCAGCCGGGCAGGTGATTTTTTCGTCGCCGGGATCTTCACGGGCATAATCTCTTTGGCTAGCCGACCTCTATCGCGGGCATCCTTGGCGTGTTGCTGGGATCGCAGTGCGAAGGCGTCGATCTCCTCACGGTTCAGTGAGTAGCGGTCGGCGACATTTTGCGCGGTCTCGATCATGCTGATGTAAGCGTTGCGGGCCAGCAACACCGGGTTGGGCGGTCCTCCGGCGCCGCTCCACATCGTGTCGAGCATGAAGACCGGGCCTCGGGGACTGAATGCGGCGTCTCCCTTCATCAGCGCCCAGCCCGATCGAGACATCGACTCGACTCCACAGGCGATACCGAGGCTGAGGTCGCCGGCCTTGATCGCGTGGCTGATGGTCACCGCCGCGCTCAGTGATGATCCGCAAAATCTGTTCACAGTGGACCCGGCAGCGGTGTCGGGAAATCCAGCAGCCAACGCTGCCCACCGGGCGACGTCGCCCATGCCCTCGTGAGCAGGGTTGACGCAACCCGCCACGATGTCTTCCACGGCGTCGAGCGGCACACCCAGCCGGTCGCAGGCGCCCTTCATTGTCATACCCAGCAAGTCATCGGCCCGAATACCCGACAGTGTTCCGCCGTAGCGGGTGAACGGAGTCCGTACACCGCCCAAAACATAAGCCTCAGTCATGGCCACCCTTTTCGATTGCATCGAGTCGGAAGGCCTCGTTCAGCCGTTGGCAGGAGGCCTAGGATTTTCGTCAGCCAGCCGCGCTGTCCGGAGCCGCCGGCGCAGCGGGCCGTGACACGGGGCGGAGCAATCCCCGATATTGGTCGGCCACCAGGTCCCGGTATTCAGGATGGCGCAGAATGTAGTCGGCCGTGATCTTGCACCGCGGAATGACCGTGTGTCCGGCCCGCCGGATCAGTGTGAGCACACCACTGATCATCGCCGAGGAGACGCCCCGTTCACGCCATTGCGTATCGACTTCGGTGGCCATCAACACGATGTGGCCGCGGTAGCGGCGGTAGGGCTGCCGACCGATCAGCTGATCGCCTACAGTGGCCTCGAATCGACCGTCTTGGGCGTTGTCGGTGATGATCGTCTGTAGTCCATCGTGTGCGCTGCGTTCGATACTGCCCATCGGCGTTGGCGATTCACTCACAATCAAGTATCCCTTCCATGTCATCACGGCCGCCAGTACGACGGACATCAGGCGTGGGCAACCGCGGCCACGTGACCGTGGCCGCGGCTAGCCTTGCTAGTCGCTGACTTCCTGTCATCTCGGTCATCAGTCGATCACCTTGCGCGCCAGAATATTCGGTCCGATTTCGTGCCTGACCGCCCCGACCAGTTAGTTGCGGCCGGCCATGATGCCGCCATCAACATTGAGAATCGCGCCGGTGACCCAACTGGCTTGTTCGGAGAGCAGATAGGTGACGGCGTTGGCCACGTCTGTGGGGGCGCCCACTCGTCCCAGCGGATGAAGCGGCGCGAACGTGTCCAGGGTGGCGTCGATCTCGCTTTTCGGGATGAACGCTTCATACAGCGGGGTCTTTACGACCGCGGGGGCCACCGCGTTGACGCGAATGCTGTGCTGCGCAAGCTCGATGGCCAGGTTATGGGTCAGCGCATGCAGCCCGGCTTTTTGCATCGAATACGCAGACGATGGGGTCGCGCCGATCGCCTGATGTGCCCACATGGCGCCGATGTTGACGATGGAACCGCCCTCACCGTTGGCGATCATGCCCGCAACGACGGTCTGGGTCAGGAAGAACAAGGCATAGTTCAGCTCCATATACGAGTCATAGGTCACCGCGTCGAGCTCGAGGAACGGCTTCGGGATGAAGTATCCGGCGGCGTTGACCAGCAGTGTCGCGTCGTCGTGCTGCTCGGACAGCGCACGCTGCACATCCGCGACAGCAGCACGGTCCGTCAGCTCGGCGGCGATTCCCCAGGCTTGGCCGCCCCGGCTCGTCAGCTCGGCGACGGTGTCATCAACACGGTCCTTCGAGCGTCCGACAATCACCGCGCTGCCGCCGTGGTCGACGACGTCGAGCGCGACCTGGCGCCCCATACCGGCACTACCACCGACCACCACGATCTTCTTGGCCTCGAAATGCATATCAGGTTCCCTTCTAGTTCTCCTCGACGGCTCCGGCTGGGCCGCTGCCTCAGTACGAACGGATCAGGGCGTGACTGTCGCCCCCCTGCGGGCAGCACGGGCGTCGTATGTCTTGTCGACTGGATCCAGAAGGGCAGCGGCCCAGCCGGAGCCGTCGAGGAGAACTAGAAGGGAACCTGATATGCATTTCGAGGCCAAGAAGATCGTGG
>NZ_LZKU01000269.1 GCF_001672975.1 Mycobacterium sp. 1465703.0 | reverse complement strand
CCTGCGCGGCGGGATAGCCGGCATGCCGCCACGCACACTGGCTGAGCGGACACAGTCCACAGCGCGGCGCGCGCGCCGTACAGACCGTCGCGCCCAGCTCCATCAGCGCCACGGAGAACTTCGGTGCCGTGTCGTCGGCGGGTAGCAGCGCCGACACGTCGGCGTGGTCGCGCGCCGCGGACGGTGTGCCGGCGTCGGCCAGGCCGTGCACCACGCGTGCCACTACCCGGCGCACGTTGGTGTCCACCACCGGTACCGCCTGGCCATAGGCGAAGCAGGCGATGGCGCGCGCGGTATAGCTGCCGACGCCGGCACACCGTCCGCGGCGCGCGACCACGCCGACGTGTCGGCGCTGCTACCCGCCGACGACACGGCACCGAAGTTCTCCGTGGCGCTGATGGAGCTTGGCGCGCCGCGGATAACCCAGCTTGCCCCAGGCGCGCAGCACGTCGGCGGCGCTGGCCGCGGCCGTCGTTGATGCGGTGGGCCAGCGCCGCACCCACTCCGTCCAGATCGGCAGCACCCGGGATACCGGCGTCTGCTGCAGCATGAATTCGCTGACCAGAATCTGCCAGGCGCTGACCCCGGGCTCACGCCAGGGCAGATCGCGGCGTGAACTTTCGTACCAGTGAACAAGATTGGTGGCTGATATGAATTCTGGGCCCGCGATCGGCGGATGCGGCATGATGTCAGCCATGCCTAACACCAGTCCGGTAACCGCGTGGAAGTCACTCAAAGAGGGTAACGAGCGATTCGTCGCCGGTAAGCCGCAGCATCCCAGCCAAAGTGTTGAGCATCGAGCCAGCCTGGCCGCCGGACAGAGCCCCACCGCGGTGGTGTTCGGCTGCGCCGACAGCCGGGTCGCCGCCGAGCTGATCTTCGATCAGGGCTTGGGTGACATGTTCGTGGTGCGCACCGCCGGGCAGGCCATCGACAGCGCGGTCTTGGGCTCCATCGAGTTCGCCGTGGCGGTGCTCGATGTGCCGCTCATCGTCGTGCTGGGTCACGACAGCTGCGGTGCCGTCAAGGCGGCCCTGGCCGCGATCGACGACGGAACGATTCCCGGCGGTTTCGTGCGTGACGTGGTGGAACGGGTGGCTCCGTCGATCCTGATGGGCCGGCGCGAGGGCTTGGGCCGCGTGGACGAATTCGAGAAGCGGCACGTCTGCGAAACCGTGGCGCAGCTGATGTCTCGGTCGGCGATCATCGCCGAGCGCGTGGCCGCGGGAACGGTCGCGGTGGCCGGAGTCACGTACCATCTCGCCGACGGGCGGGCCGAGTTGTGCGATCACGCCGGCGACATAGGTGAATAACGCCGAATAGGCACATACGTGGGGCGGCTCTCGGCCGTCACTACACGGCAGCAAGCCAGCAAACCCGGCGACACGCCGACGCCGGTCAGCCGAATCGATGTGACCTGGCCTTACGCTGCCAACGTGCTCGATCTGGAACCGCGTGGCCCGCTACCCACCGAGATTTATTGGCGGCGCAGAGGCCTGGCCATTGGTATCGCGGTCGTCGTGATCGGGATCGTGGCCGCCGTCGTCATCGCCTTCATGGGACATAACTCGGGCGCCAAGCCCGCCAATGCCGACAAGGCCAGCGCCGCTGCGAACAAGCCGGCATCGCCCGCGCCGCAGGCGCCTCCACCGTCAGGACCCGAGGGCCCCGCTCCGGCAGCGCCGCCGGCGCAGGGGCAGAACCCCGAGACGCCCACCCCCACCGCGGCCGTGCAGCCGCCGCCGGTGCTGAAAGAGGGCGACGACTGCCCGGATTCGACGCTGGCGGTCAAGGGTCTGACCAACGCACCCCAGTACTTCATCGGTGACCAGCCGAAGTTCACCATGGTCGTCACCAACATCGGGCTGGTGGCCTGCAAGCGCGATGTCGGCGCGGCGGTGCTGGCGGCCTACGTGTACTCGCTGGACAACAAGCGGTTGTGGTCGAACCTGGACTGCGCCCCGTCCAACGAGACGCTGATCAAGACCTTCACGCCGGGCGAGCAGGTGACCACAGCGGTGACGTGGACGGGAATGGGCTCGGCGCCGCACTGCCCGCTGCCGCGACCGGCGATCGGGCCGGGGACCTACAACCTAGTGGTCCAGCTGGGCAATCTGCGTTCGATGCCGGTTCCGTTCATCATGAATCAGCCGCCACCGCCGCCTGGACCGGTGCCCGGACCGGGGCAGCCCGGGGCCGTACCGCAGCCCGAGGCGCCGCCGATGCCCGCGCCTGCCGGCTGAGGCTCGCGCCTAGCTCAACGAGTCGGTGATCGTCGACTCCGCCAGCTGCGACAGCCCCTCCCGCACATGGCGGGCCCACATCGCGCCGATGCCGTCGACCGATTGCAGGTCGGTGGCGCTGGCCGCCAGCACGTTCTGCAGCGTCCCGAACGAGCGGACCAGCAGGTCGGCGTGCGCGAACTGCAGACGCGGGATGCCCGCCAGCGCACGGTAACCCCGCGGGCTGACCGCCGAATCCTGCGCCTCAGTGGTCGTCGGATACCCGAAGATCTTTGCCAGGATGGTGAAATCGAGCAGCTCGGTATCCGACAGCGCATCCAGCTCGTCGAGGGTGGCCGTCATCTGCCCCTCGGACAACGGCTCCGGGCTGGCGTGATAGTCGCGCACGATCAGTTCCCGCGCGTTGTCGTTGCCGCCCAACAGTTCGTCGAGCTGCAGCCGCAGTTGGCGGCCATCGGTGCCGAGTTCGACGACGTCGTTGTCGATCACCTGGCCGATCCGCCGGACCAGCTCGAGCCGCTGCACCACCGTCATGACGTCGCGCAGTGTCACGAAGTCCTCGATCTCGGCGCGCGACAGCTGCCTGCTGACCTCGTCGAGCCTGATCTTGTACCGCTCCAGGGTGGCGATGGCCTGATTAGCCCGGGACAGGATGGTCGCCGAGTCGGCCACCACATGGCGCTCCCCACCCACGTAAACGGTCACGATGTTCATCGAATGGCTCACCGAGATCACCGGGTAACCGGTTTGGATCGCGGCCCGCTCCGCGGAGCGGTGCCGGGTTCCCGACTCGTCGGTGGCGATGGACGGGTCGGGCACCAGTTGCACATTGGCCCGCACGATGCGGCTGCCGTCGGTGGACAGCACGACGGCGCCGTCCATCTTCGCCAGCTCGCGCAGCCGGGTGGGCGCGTAGCGCACATCCAGGGCGAAACCGCCGTCGCAGATGGCCTCGACGGCTTCGTCGTTGCCGAGCACGATCAGCGCGCCGGTACGGCCACGCAGGATGCGTTCCAGGCCGTCGCGCAGCCCAGTGCCCGGAGCCAGGCGGGCGACAGTCTCACGCAGGGTCGGACGGGTCACAGCGTGTCATTCTGAAGCCCAATGCCTCATGCGTCTAGCCGTCGGGGGTTTGCCGGCCTGCCGCCGCGGTGGTCGGCGATGTCGATCATGTGCTCCAGCGCCGCCACGATGGTGGGCGCCCGCAGCGCCCGCATCCCACTGGGCACTATTTCGCGGCGGGGGTCGTCGCCATCCGGAATGAGCGCGATGCTGAACCCCTGGCGCAGGGCTTCGGACAGCCGCCGCTCCATGCCGCTGACCCGCCGGAGGTCGCCCGCCAGTCCCACCTCGCCGATCATCACCGCCGTGGTGGGCAGCGGCAGGTCTGCGAACGCCGAAGCCAGCGCGACCGCGACCGCCAGGTCCGACGACGGGTCGGTCAGTCGCATGCCGCCGACCGTGGACAGGTAGATATCGTTCGCGGCGACGGGCAACTTGGCGTGCTTTTCCAGCACCGCGGCGATCATCGCGGCCCGGGAGTGGTCGATGCCGCTGACGGCGCGGCGCGGCGAGCCGCCCGCCGGCGTCGCCAGCAGCGCCTGCACTTCGCCGATGAGCGGTCGTTTGCCGTCGAGTGTCACCGTGATCGCGGTGCCGGGCACCGGGGCCGGGCGCTGATCCAGGAACAGGTTCGACGGGTCGGCGACGCCTTCGATCCCGTTGTCGTGCAACATGAAACACCCGACCTCGTCGGCCGCGCCAAACCGGTTCTTGATGCCCCGGACCATCCGCAGCGAGCCGTTGCGGTCGCCTTCGAAGTGCAACACCACGTCGACCAGGTGCTCGAGGGAACGCGGACCGGCAATGGCCCCGTCCTTGGTGACATGCCCAACCAGGATCAGCGCAACGGCGTTGGTCTTGGCCGCGGCAGTCAGAGCCGACGTCACCGCGCGCACCTGCGTGACGCCGCCGGCCACCCCGTCGGCCTCGGTGGTGGACATGGTCTGCACCGAGTCCACGATCACCAGCGCCGGGCGGACCGTGGCGATGTGCTCGAGCACGGTGTGCAGATCGGATTCGGCGGCCAAATAGAGCTCGTCGCTGCCGCAACCGATCCGGTCGGCGCGCAGCCGGATCTGCCCGGCGGACTCCTCACCGGAGATGTACAGGGCGCGGCGGCCGGACTGCGCCCAGCGGTGGGCGACCTCGAGCAGCAGCGTCGACTTACCGACGCCCGGATCACCGGCCAGCAGTGTGACCGAGCCGGGTACCACCCCGCCGCCGAGCACCCGGTCGAGTTCGTCTACGCCGGTCGTGCGGTGCCGGCTGGCGTTGGGCTCGATGGAAGTGATGGGCACGGCCGGTGCTGCCGTGGCCAGGCTGCTGCGCCGGCCGGCGACCGCACTGAGAACCGGGACCTCGTCAACGGTGCCCCAGGTGCCGCACTCCAGGCAGCGGCCGACCCATTTGGCGGTGACGTGCCGGCATTCCGAGCAGCGGTATTGGGAGCGTGCAGTAGCCACGTCATGACGGTATCGAGCCGCTCCGACAAGCCCGGGTCACGACAGGCGGTTATCCCGCGTGGTTTTGCGGCGCTTCCACCCCGGCCGAAATCGGCACCGCGACGGTGGCCTGCCCGGCCTTCTCGAAATTGAAGGTGAAGTTGTAGGTGAGGCCGTTCGAGATGGGTTTGGACAAATTGACGGTCGCCTTGGCTGCGGTGGTGTTGGAACCGACCGGACCGGGCGCCACCTTCTGACCCTCGGGCGCACCGACGAACAATGACCCGCCGGCGGGCAGTCGAGCGTCGCCGCTGACCGTCACCGTGCCGATGTCACTGGTGATGCCGACCAGCCTGTCGGGCGCATTCGGCGACAGGTTGATCGCCACCAGCACCAGGTCCACAGCCTTGCCCGGCTGCAGGTAGTCGCCAGTCTGCGTGGCCTGGATGTGGATGTTGCGCAACGCCACGTTGTTGAACGTGACCTTGTTGCCATTGATGGCCGGCTCCTGGACCGCCATCTGCGAGACCTGACCGGCTCCGCAACCGCTGAGCAGAGCGGCCAGAACGGCCATCACGCCGGCGACGGCGAGCGCGGGTAGGCCGAGGCGCATCTTGAAGCGGTTCACTCTCTCAAGCCTCCTGCTGGGCCGGTTCGACGGATGCAACTATGCACAGTAGTAGGGAGGTCTCGCGGGCGACAGCGCGGGGCACCAGACCAGCGCCGGAGCGCCGGAATAGGCCGCCGCCGGGCCGGTTCGCAGGCGTTGGTAATGTGCTGCACTGCACGACTTGCTCCCCATGTCAACCCCTAATCTGCGCGTGTTGTGCCCCTGACCTGCATCGTTGCTTCGCGCGTAGTTAGGCGGCCGTGTTAGGATGAAGTAACGAAAGGGGCTCGAATCAGATGATCTTCAAGGTCGGCGACACCGTTGTTTACCCGCATCACGGTGCTGCGTTAGTCGAGGCGATCGAAACCCGGACGATCAAAGGGGAACAAAAAGAATATCTCGTCTTGAAGGTGGCGCAGGGAGACCTGACCGTTCGAGTTCCCGCCGAGAACGCTGAGTATGTGGGTGTCCGCGACGTCGTTGGACAAGAAGGTCTCGACAAGGTTTTCCAGGTGTTGCGCGCGCCGCACACCGAGGAGCCGACGAACTGGTCGCGCCGCTACAAGGCCAATCTCGAAAAGCTTGCTTCCGGCGATGTCAACAAGGTCGCCGAGGTAGTTCGCGACCTGTGGCGTCGCGATCAGGAGCGCGGTCTGTCCGCCGGCGAGAAGCGGATGCTGGCCAAGGCCCGCCAGATTCTGGTCGGTGAATTGGCGTTGGCGGAGAGCACCGACGACGCCAAGGCGGAAACCATCCTCGACGAGGTTCTGGCCGCCGCTTCCTGAAGGTCCTGACGCTTCGGTGGACCCGGAGACGGGCTCCTCAGGCAAAGTCGTAGCAGTCGTCCCGGCCGCAGGGTCTGGCGAACGACTGGCCGCAGGAATTCCCAAGGCTTTTTGCGTGGTTGACGGGCGCACGTTGCTACAGCGCGCCGTCGCCGGTTTGCTGGAATCCGGCGTCGTCGACCACGTCGTGGCAGCTGTTCCCGTCGACCGAATCGATGAGGCGAAGCAGGTGCTGGCCGGCCACGTCGGCGCCGGACAAGCCACCGTCGTCGCCGGTGGCCCGGACCGCACCGAATCGGTCAACCTGGCACTGGCGGCGCTGCCTTCCGCGGCGCCCGAGTTCGTACTGGTACACGACGCGGCGCGGGCGCTGACTCCTCCGGCACTGATCCGCCGGGTGGTGGCGGCGCTACGGGCCGGCCACCGCGCGGTGGTGCCGGCGTTGCGCCTGCATGACACCATCAAGGCCGTGGACGCCAACGGGGTGGTCCTGGGTACGCCGGAGCGCGCCGGGTTGCGGGCCGTGCAGACCCCACAGGGCTTCGCGACCGATCTGCTGTTGCGCGCATACCGAGCCGGCGCCAATAAGGCCGGGTTCACCGACGACGCCTCGCTGGTCGAGCATGTCGGCGGTCAGGTCCAGGTGGTCGACGGCGACCCGTTGGCTTTCAAGATCACCACCCAGCTCGACTTGTTGCTGGCCGAAACCGTCGTACGCCGGTGAACGCCCTGCCAAGAGTCGGCCTCGGCGTCGACGTGCACCCGATCGAACCCGGACGGCCGTGCTGGCTGCTGGGTCTGCTTTTCGCTGACGCCGACGGCTGCGCCGGTCACTCCGACGGTGACGTCGGGGCGCACGCCCTGTGCGACGCGGTGCTCTCGGCGGCCGGGCTGGGCGACGTGGGCGCCGTGTTCGGCGTCGACGATCCGCGCTGGAAAGGGGTCAGTGGCGCCGACATGCTGCGCCACGTTGCGGATCTGGCGTCGCAGCACGGCTTCCGGGTCGGCAATGCCGCCGTGCAGGTCATCGGGAACCGGCCGAAAGTCGGTCCGCGTCGCGCCGAAGCGCAGCGGGTGCTGTCGGAATTACTGCACGCGCCGGTCTCGGTGTCGGCGACGACGACCGACGGGTTGGGGCTGACCGGACGCGGTGAGGGGCTGGCCGCCATCGCCACCGCGCTGGTGGTCCCAGCCGAGTAAGCCCGCGCAGCGCCGGGCGTCGGGGAACCACCCGGTAAGCTGGCACGTCGTGACCGATCACGCCCGCTTGCGGCTACACGACACGGCCGCCGGCGCCGTGCGTGACTTCGTGCCGCTGCGCGAGGGTCACGTCTCCATCTACCTGTGTGGCGCCACCGTTCAGGGCCTGCCGCACATCGGCCACGTGCGCAGCGGGGTGGCCTTCGACATCCTGCGTCGATGGCTGATCGCGCGCGGCTGCGACGTCGCGTTCATCCGCAACGTCACCGACATCGACGACAAGATCCTCAACAAGGCCGCCGCAGCGGGCAGGCCGTGGTGGGAGTGGGCCGCCACCTACGAGCGGGCCTTCAGCGCCGCCTACGACGCGCTGGACGTGTTGCCGCCGTCGGCCGAGCCGCGCGCCACCGGCCACATCACCCAGATGGTCGAATTAATGGGCAGGCTGATTGAAACCGATCACGCCTACGCGGCCGGCGGCGATGTCTACTTCGACGTGCTCAGCTACCCGGAATACGGCCAACTGTCCGGCCACAAAATTGACGACGTCCATCAGGGCGAAGGCGTGGCCACCTGCAAACGCGATCAGCGCGACTTCACCATGTGGAAGGCCGCCAAGCCCGGTGAGCCGTCCTGGCCGACCCCCTGGGGTCGCGGACGTCCGGGCTGGCACCTGGAATGCTCCGCGATGGCCCGCACCTATCTGGGCTCCGAATTCGACATCCATTGCGGCGGAATGGACTTGGTCTTCCCGCACCACGAGAACGAGATCGCCCAGAGTCGCGCCGCCGGCGATCGATTCGCCCGCTACTGGCTGCACAACGGCTGGGTGACGATGGGCGGCGAGAAAATGAGCAAATCGCTGGGCAACGTTCTGTCCATACCGGCGTTGCTGCAGCGCGTGCGACCCGCCGAACTGCGCTACTACCTGGGCAGCGCCCACTACCGGTCGATGCTGGAATTCTCCGACACCGCACTGCAGGACGCCGTAAAAGCCTATGTCGGCGTTGAGGAATTCCTGCACCGGGTGCGGGTGCGGGTCGGTGGGGTCGAGCCTGGACAGTGGACACCTAAGTTCGCCGAGGCCCTCAACGACGACCTGGCCGTGCCGGCCGCACTGGCCGAGGTGCACCAGACCCGTGCCGAGGGCAACCGGGCACTCGACTCCGGCGATCACGACTCCGCGCTGGCGCATGCCCGCGCCATCCGGGCGATGATGGGCATCCTCGGCTGCGACCCACTCGACGAACGATGGGAAACCCGCGACGAGACATCGGCGGCGCTGGCCGCCGTCGACGTGCTGGTCCAGGCGGAGCTGGAGAATCGGCAAAAGGCGCGCGCGGAACGCAATTGGGCACTCGCCGACGAGATCCGGGACCGGCTCAAGTACGCCGGCATCGAGGTCACCGATACCGCCGACGGGCCGCAGTGGTCACTGCAGGCCGGTCCAGATCAGTAGGGGCCAACTAGATGGCCGGCAACTCGCGACGCCGTGGGGCGATACGCAAAGAGGGCACCAAGAAGGGCCCGACCGTGGGCTCGGGCGGCCAGCGCCGCCGCGGCCTGGAAGGCCGGGGCCCCACACCGCCCGCGCACCTGCGCCCCAACCATCCGGCGGCCAAGCGCGCCCAGACCCAGGGCCGTCGGCCGGCGCGTGGCCGCACCGATGAAGCCGAGACGGTGCTGGGCCGCAACCCGGTGCTGGAGTGCCTGCGCGCCGGGGTGCCCGCTACTGCGCTCTACGTGGCACTGGGCACCGAAGCAGACGAGCGGCTGACCGAATCCGTAACTCGCGCAGCGGATTCGGGCATCTCCATCCTCGAGGTGCCGCGTACCGATCTGGACCGAATGACCAGCAACCACCTGCACCAGGGCATCGCGTTGCAGGTGCCGCCCTACAACTACGCCCACCCCGACGACCTACTTGCCGCCGCAATCGCGTCGCCGCCGGCACTGCTGGTCGCGCTGGACAACATCTCCGACCCCCGCAACCTGGGCGCCATCGTCCGCTCGGTGGCGGCCTTCGGCGGCCACGGGGTGCTGATCCCGCAGCGGCGGTCCGCCTCGGTGACGGCGGTGGCTTGGCGTACCAGCGCCGGGGCCGCGGCGCGCCTTCCGGTGGCGCGGGCCACGAATTTGACCAGAACGCTGACGGATTGGGCCAACCGCGGGCTGCGGGTGATCGGACTGGACGCCGGCGGTGACACCACTCTCGACGACATCGACGGCACCGATCCATTGGTGGTCGTGGTGGGATCGGAAGGCAAGGGCTTGTCGCGGTTGGTGCGGCAGAACTGTGACGAAGTGGTGTCCATCCCGATGGCTCAGCACACCGAATCGCTCAACGCGTCGGTGGCCGCCGGGGTGGTACTCGCCGAAATCTCGCGCCAGCGCAGGACTTAATTCCGGTGCCCGGCTGGCCCACACGCATTCGTGTCGTGCTGGCGGTGCTGCTGGCTATCGCGCTGTTGCCGATTGGCGCGGCCGCGGCCCAGTCACCCGAATTCGACCTGCAGGCCCACCGCGGGGGCCGCGGGGAAACCACCGAGGAATCCCTGCGTGCGTTCGCCAAGTCGCTCGAATTAGGCGTCAGCACTTTGGAACTCGACATCGTGATGACCAAAGACGGCCAACCGCTGGTGTGGCATGACCCGACGATCGAAGGCGAAAAATGCGCAGACACCGCGCCCGCGTTCGCCGATGACCCACAGTATCCGTACGTCGGTAAGCTGGTGCACGAGCTCACCCTGATCCAGATCGGCACCCTGGATTGTGGACGTCCGCTCAGTGACTACCCGCGGGCTGAAGTGGTGCACGGCAACAAGATCGCGACGCTGCCGCAGGTTTTCGCGCTCGCCGACTCCTACCGCGCAGACGCGATGCGCTACAACATCGAAACCAAGGTGGAGGCCGATCGGCCCGGCGTATCGGCCGAACCGGAGGAGTTCGTCGACGTGATACTGGCCGCGGTCAAATCCGCGGGCAAGCTCGACCGCGTGCAGATCCAGAGCTTCGACTGGCGCACCCTGCCACTAGTGCGGCGGGCCGAGCCCTCGATTCCGTTGGTGGCGCTCTACGACGCCCACACCTGGGCACCGAATTCACCGTGGCTGGCCGGCCAGAATCCCACGCTGGTCGGCGATCCCATGGTCGGCGCGCGGATGGTGGGCGCCGGCATCATGTCACCGGACTATCAGCTGGTCACCGGCGCACCGTACGTCGGCCGCGCGCATGCGTTGGGGCTCAAGGTGATTCCGTGGACCGTCGACGACCCCGCCGCCATGCGGGAGCAGCTCGATTACGGCGTCGACGGAATCATCACCGACTACCCGACGCTCCTCCGAATGGTGCTGGCCGACCGAGGCATGCCGCTGCCGCCGGCTTACCACCGCGATTGAACCCGAGCGCTACCCGTTGCGGGTCAGCATGAGTTGCTCCGCGTCCGGGTGATCCACCCGAATTCGGCGATGGTTGCCAAGAGCAGCGCGCCATATTATCGCCGGGCGCAGCAGCCGCGCGGCAGGATCGACCAGCGAGGTCACCCGGTAGAACTGGTCCAGCACGGCGGTGTCGCACTCGGCCGCGGCGAGCACGCGATCGACGTACTTGTTGAAGAGCCGCGCTACGAAAGTTGGGCTGCCGGGTAATTCGGGCAGGGCGAGATCCGGAGTGGTGGACAGCTGCCAGGCCTGGTTGATCGGATTCACCGCGGCGCGGAAGAAGCGTCGCGCCAAATCCTCAGTGCCAGAGGACAAGCAGTCCCGCAGCACCGACGCTTCGAGCGCGGCCACGGTCATACCCTGGCCGTAGATCGGGTTGAAGCTGCAGATGGCGTCGCCGATGACCAGCAGGCCCTCGGGGAACCGCGCGATCTCGTCGTAGCGCCGCCACCGACTGCACGGCAGCCGGTGCCGCACCGGCTTTCCGATGGGCTCGGCCGCTCGCACGGCGGTCAGCAGGTGGGGCGGTGCGCAACCCTCGACAAACTCGCACATCGCCGGAAGTTCGACCGCCGCCTCCGCACCGGCCACCCCGATCACGGTGAACAGCCAGGTGTCGTTCTCACAGTGCAGCAAGCCCATGCCTCTCGGCCTGCCCGGCACCACCCCGACCAGGCATCCGAGCTCGTGCGGCGTATCGGTCGTCATGCGCAGCAACTGGCTCACGTAAGTCAGTTGCACAACGACACGATCCTCGCGCGGGCGGTCGTAGCCCATGCTGTCCAGCCATGACGGGGTACGAGCGGCGCGCCCGGTGGCGTCGACCACCAGATCGGCGGTCAGCGTGGTGAGTTCGCCGGAGTGGGCGTTGACCACCCGTACGCCCGTGATGCGGTCGCGGTCGGGGGTGGAGGTCAAACTCACGATGCAGTGCTCGTCGAGCAGGCTGACGTTCGGAATGCGACGCAGCCGCGTGCGTACGTGATCTTCCAGGAAAGGTCGCGTCGCACTGTATGCGGTGAACGAGGGAGCGCTTCCGGCGCGCGCCATCAGATGCCCACCCACGTTGTAATGAAGACGCGACAAGTCTTGCCCGTCGAAATATTGGGCGCCGTCCATCACCATTTCGTCGAGCACGCCCGGAAACATGTCCTCAATCACCTGGGCGCCGCGAGCCAATAAAGCGTGCAGGTGATGGCCCTGCGGCACACCGCGGCGAACCGTGCCGGTGTCGGGCAACGGATCGCGCTCCACGACCGTGACCGTGTCGAAGAAGTCGGAAAGGGACCGGGCGGCCAGCAGACCGGCCATGCTCGCTCCCAACACCACCGCGTGATCGCCGATTTTGCTCTTTGCGTCCAGCATGACCCACCGCCTTTGTCCACCCGCTAGCTAACACAGCGATGCTCTCCGGATCGGTGGGGAGCCGATAGCGTAGTCGGGTACGCGACTTGGGCGGGTGGCCTGTTCACCCTTGGCCACGCCCTTCGATGGCGCGTCCAAAGAGCTATGAAACCCTGGTAAAGCCGCCCGGAGAGTACCGGCGCACAGCTATAGTCGCCGCGTGATCAGCGGCGCGCTGCTGACCGGGCGCGACAGCGAACTACAAATCATTCGCCGCGCCCTGACCGGTGCTGGCAAGCACTCCGGCGTCGTGATTGCCGGAGCCGCCGGCGTCGGTAAGACGTGGCTGGCCCGTGAAGCGCTGCGGCGTGCCGAGGCGTCGGGTGAGCGGACGAAATGGATTGTCGGTACCGAGTCGGCTCGCGTGCTGCCCCTCGGGGCGTTCATCGGCTTGTTGGGCGAAGCGATGTCGGACCCGCTGACCAACGTGCAGCGGGTGATCGAGTCGTTTGTCGCACTTCAGCGTCGTGGTCGCGTCGTGGTTGGTGTCGACGACGCACACCTGCTCGACGGGCTGTCCGCGCTCGTCGTTCATCAGCTGGCGCAGTCCGGCGGTGCGCGGCTGGTGGTGACTGTCCGCACGGGCAGCGACGAGCCCGACGCCGTGACGGCGTTGTGGAAGGACGGGCTGCTGCCCCGGCTGACTCTCGAACCACTCTCGACTGCGGCGACTCGTGACGTCATCGAGGGCACGCTGGGCGGTCCGGTGGATGCACGCAGCGCCGCCCGGTTCCGGCGCCTCACCGGCGGCAACACGCTGTTCCTCAGGCAGTTGCTGACCGATCAGATGGCCGCCGGGCGGATGCGGAAGGTGGCCGGGGTCTGGGTGTGGGACGGCGACGTTGCGGTCTCGGCCAGCTTGTCCGACGCGGTGGGTCGCCGGCTGGATGGATTGAGCCCGCGGCTGGCCCTGGTGGTGGACACGCTGTCGCAGTGTGAGCCGCTTCCCGTTGAGGTGCTCAGCGATTTGGTGCGCCGTGAGGATCTGCTCGCCGCCGAGGGAATGGGTCTGGTGAACGTCGAACGGACCCCCGCCGGGCTGATGGCCAGGCTGGCGCACCCGCTGTTCGGCGAGCTCCGCCGCGCTGCGGCGGGCGAAATGTATCTGTCGACGATCAGGGGCAGGCTGGCGACGCGGCTGGCGCAGCACGATGACGCCGACATGCAGGCCACCGTGCGGCGCGCGCTGCTGCGCCTCGAATCGGATCTCGACCCCGAACCGGAGCTGTACCTGCAGTCGGCGCGGCACGCGATGACGCTGCTGGATCTCGAACTGGCCGACCGGTTCGCCAGCGCCGCGGCGGCATCCGCCGCACCCGGTGCCGCGGGAGTGCGGGCTATGAATTTGATACTGCTCGGACGTGGCGAGCAGGCCGAGACGGCCCTGCGCGACCTGGCCGAAGCTGACACGACGGATGGCCACCACTGGGCTACGCTCCGGGCGGCCAACCTGATCTGGATGCTCGGCAAGCCGGCCGAGGCGTCGGCCATTCTCGACGGACTCGTCGCCGGCCGCGAGACGCCGGGTCAGGCGGTCGAACGTCTGGCGGTGCAGGCTTGCCTGGACGCGGTGTCGGCGCGCTGCGACCTGGCGGTTGAAAGGGCCCGAGCCGCCCTGGACTCGGGTGTACTCCCGGACTTTCACGCGATGATGGCCTCGCTCGCACTCATCATGGCCATGGGGGCGTTGGGCGAGGTCGACGACCTCGAGAGCGTGTCCGAGGCGGCTTTGCGCCGAGCGACGACATCGTTTCAGGCCTCGCACATGCGGTTCTGGTTCGGCGCCGTGTACGGCCGTGCTTGCCGGTTGACCGGCCGCGTCAACGAATTCGTTAGGACTGCGGAGCAATTGGCCGACCCGACTTGCGACGTACCCGGACTGGCCTATGCGAACCTCGCCCTCCTGTTGGGAAACGCCGCCCTGGTCCGCGGCGCCGTTGCCGACGCGGCGCGGCTGCTCCACGAAGCGCTCGCCGGGGTGCAAATGCACTCCGTCACAACAGGATTGCGGCCAGCAAGCTTCTTTGCGCTGGCCGAAGCGCACGCCAAGCTGGGGCAGCCGGCGGAGGCGAACGACGCGGTCGTAGGGGCACGGTCGTGCGTACCGGCCGGCTTCCTGTTCATGCACACCGCACTGTCCCTGGCCAGCGGGTGGGCCCTGGCAGCGGGCGGTGCCCTGAGCGAGGCCGTGGCCGGTGCCCAGGAAGCGGCGCGACTGGCCCGCGAGCGCGGCCAGCCGACTCACGAGTTGGCCTGCATACAGGCGGCCGCGCAATGGGGTGACGCCTCGGGCGCTGCGCGGGCCCGCGAGCTGGCGGGCGTGCTGTCGCTGCCACTGGCCGATGCCATTGCGCTGCATGCGGAGGCTCTGCTGGCAGGGAACGGCGAGGGCCTGCTGGCCGCGGCGGCGGCATACCGGGAGATCGGTGATCGGGCCGCGGCCGCTGATGCGGCGGCACAGGCCTCGGTGGCGTTCGCCGAGGGCCAGCAGCAGAAGCGCGGCCTCTATGCCGCGGCGCTGGCCCGGGAGCTGGCCGAAGAGTGTGGCGGACTGTCCACGCCGGCGCTGCGTACTCCGGCGGGCCTCAAGCTGTCGGGCCGGCAGCGAGACGTCATCGAACTCGTCGTGACCGGTCTGTCCAACCGGCAGATCGCCGAGAAGTTGGTGATGTCGGTGCGCACGGTGGAGGGGCATGTCTATCGGGCTTGCCAACGCGTGGGCGCCCGATCACGCGAGGAGCTGGCGTCGATCATCCGGTCAGGACCGGGCGCCGGGTCAACCTGACGTGTCAAGAGATTTGAGTAGGCGACTACTCATGCGCCGCTGGGCAACCGGCCATGCCAGCGGGGCGTGAATTCAGGGAAGCGGTCGGCTAGAGACCCAGCAGCCGCGCCGACGCCCACAACGCCAGCACCGCCACAGTCAGCGACGCAGGCACGGTGCACACCCCGAGGCGGGTGTATTCGCCGACGCCGGCGTCGACGTCGTGCTGTCGCAACACGCGCCGCCACAGCAGGTTCGACAGCGATCCGACGTAGGTGAGGTTGGGGCCGATGTTGACCCCGATCAGTACCGCCAGCACCGCCACCGGCCCACTCGGTGCAACCGGCGGCAGCAGCACCAGGGTGGCGGGCAGGTTGTTGACGACGTTGGCCAGCACCGCGGCTATCGCGGCGATGGCGAGCAACGCGGACAGGCCCGACCCCGACGGCAGCACCGTCGACATCGCTTGGTCCATTCCGTTGCGCATCACCGCCTGCACCACGACGCCGAGCGCCAGCACGAAAACCAGGAACGACACATTCACCGAGCGCACGATGTCGGACAGCGAGGTGTGTCGACGGCGCAAGCTGCGCACCGCTAGCACCCCGGCGCCGCACAGCGCCACCCAGGCCGGCGCGATGCCCACGGATTGAGCGACCGCGAACCCGGCCAGCGTCAGCGCGACGACCACCAATACGAACACCGGCGGGCGTGGCGGCGCTCCTACTTCCTCCGGGTTCGGCTGCACCCCAAGGTCTTTGGCGAAGAACCACCGGAAGATCAGGTAGAGCACGGTCACGGCGCCCAGCCACGGCGCGGCCATCACCAGGGTGAACTTGGTGAACGAGATGTTGGCCGTGTGAAAGGCCAGCAGGTTGGTCAAGTTCGACACCGGCAGCAACAGCGAGGCGCCGTTGGCCAGATGGGCGGTGGCGTAGGCGTACGGCCGCACCCGGGTGCGCTCTCTGCGCACCGCGGCCAGCACCACCGGTGTCAGCAACACCACCGCGGCGTCCAGGCTCAGCACCGCGGTGATCACCGAGGAGATGACGAACACCCGCCGCAGCAGGCCACCCGACCCGACTCGACCGCGCGTGATCGCCGCGCCCGCGGCCTCGAACAGGCCCTCGTCGTCGCACAGCTTGGCCAGCACCAGCACCGCGCCCAAAAACGCGACCACGCCGAACAGATCGGCGATCTGTTTCACCGCCTCCTGCGGCGAGATCGCGCCGACCGCGATCAAGATCAGCGCGGCCGGAACCGCCGCCAGCGCCTCGGGCCAGCCCCGGGGACGCGCGACGGCGAACGCCAGCACAACAGCAAGCAGCAACAGCGCAAGCGTCAGGGCCAACGTCTAAACCGCTTCGCTCCACGGGTCCTCGCGCCGCCATACCGTGGGCAGGTGCACCGCGACACCGTCCTGTTCGGCCAGCTCGTCGAGGATGCGCATGGACACGTCCAAGTCGTCACCGGCATAGGGCAAGGCGCGCAACGGCTTTGTCAGTGGGCGGAAGAAGTCGTCCCAGTGAATCAGGATCACCCGGCGGGCACCGACCGCACGCACCGTCTCGGCCCAGTAGTCGACCAGGTAGGACCGCGGCTGCAACCCCAGTTGCCCGACAGACAAATACACGGCATCGGCGCGGTGGCCGGCCAGGGCGCCCTTGACGAAGCCGGCACTGCCCTGGATCAGCAGCCGCCGGCCGGTCGGCCGGTGGTGCACCAGCGTCGACCAGGACTCCCCGCAGCGGTACGCCGACGCCTTCACCGGCGGCGTGATCGGTTCATCGATGACGCCGGGAAACCGGTCCGGCGGGCAGTGGTGCGATTCCACCAGGGTGACGTCGTAAGCGCCCAACTGAATCGGTTCGCCGTCGACCGCGACGATGATCCGGTTCTCCGGCAGCCCGTAGCCGCGCCCGACGTTGGCGGCGGACTGACCGCCGACCAATTGCGCGCCGGTGCGGTCGGCGACCAATGCGGAGTCCAGCACGTGATCGATGTGGGTGTGCACCGGAATGACCGCCGCCAGACGTGAGACCTTGGCCCGGGCCAGGCACCCGTCGACGCGGGCCGGCGAGGGCGCCACCTTGCCGGCCGCGATCTTGGCCAGACTCGGGCGGGAGAAGTAGCCGTCGGTCATCAACGCCGACGAGCCGTCGTCGATCAGCAGCGTGGCCACCCCGATCCAGGTCACCGAGGGCGCATTGGGTGCGGCAGCGGGCGCGTCGAACCGGTCTGCGTACCGGGCGATATCGGGCCGGCCGACTTTCAGCCGCATCAGCAGAACGCCTTGATCTCAGTGCCGGCCGTGCTCAGGCGGTCCCGGACCGCGGCGGCGATCTGCACTGCTCCTGGCGAATCACCGTGCACGCAAACCGATTCCACGCGCAGAGTGAGTTGGGTGCCGTCGATCGCGGCGACCTTCCCGGAGTTGACCATGCTCGCCACCCGGTCCGCGATCGCCGCCGGGTCATGCAGCACCGCGCCCGGCTCGCGACGGGACACCAGCCGGCCGTCCGGGCGGTAAGCCCGGTCGGCGAAAGCCTCTGCGACCGTGCGTAACCCGCGGCGACCTGCTTCGTTGAAGAACGCCGAACCGGCCATGCCCAGCACCGGCAACCCGGCATCCACCAGGCGCACGGCCTCGGTCACGGCGGCGGCCTGTTCGGCATGCGTCACGATCGTGTTGTACAGCGCGCCATGCGGTTTGACGTAGGACACGCAGGCGCCGGATGCCTGCGCGATCGCCTGCAGCGCGCCGATCTGATACACCACGTCGGCGATCAGGTCTTCGGCAGCGACGTCGATGAAGCGCCTGCCGAACCCGGCCAGGTCGCGGTAGCTTACCTGCGCTCCGATGCGCACTGACCGCCCGGCGGCCGACCGGCATACCCGTATGAGTCCCGCGGGGTCGCCGGCATGAAAACCACACGCGACGTTGGCGCTGGTGACGATGTCGAGCATGGCGTCGTCGTCGCCGAGGCGCCAGACGCCGAAGCCCTCGCCTAAGTCGGCGTTGAGGTCGATACCGGCCACCTGCCCAGCTTATGGGTGCGCCCGCGCACCGGCCTAGGCGCAAGCCCCCGTCGGCGCCCGATCAGCCAACAGACCAGATAGATCAGGAACGAGATGCTGGCGACGAAGACCGACACCGGCACGCCTGGCGCCAGCGACAGCACCAGGCCGCCCACCGCGGCCACCTCGGCGAACACCACGGAGGTCACCATGGCCGCGGCCGGCGAGGTGACCACCCGGGCCGCCGCGGCCGCCGGCGTGATCAGCAACGACATCACCAGCAGGGCCCCGACGATCTGCACCGCTTGCGCCGCCACCACACCGACCAGGGCGGCGAACACGATGCCCAGCGCGTAGACCGGCACACCGCGGGCCGCGGCGACGTCCGGATCGACAGTGGCGAACAGCAACGGGCGGTAACACGTTGCCAGCACGGCGATGACCAGCAGGCAGACCAGCGCCAGCATGGTCAGACCGGTGTAGCCGACCCCGACGATCTGACCGGTCAGCAAGGCGAAACTGGTCGACATGCGGCCCGGGTAGAGGTGGATGAACAACACCGCCAGGCCCAGCCCGAACGCGAGCACCACGCCGATGACCGAATCGCGTTCCCGGTCGCGTCGCCCGAGCACGCCGAACAGCGCGGCGGCCAGCGCGCTGCCGATCAATGCGCCCACGCCTACCTGAAACCCGACCAGCAGTGCGAATGCCGCACCGGTCAGCGACAATTCGCTGGAACCGTGCACGGCGAACGACATCTGGCGCATCACGATGAACGGCCCGATCAGCCCGGCTACCAGCCCCAGCAGGATGGCCGCCACCAGCGCCTGCTGCACAAAGTCGTGGCAGAGCAGATGCGCGGTGATGTCGAAGGAGAACAGATGGTCCAGCAAGCCGGCAAGCCGATGGTCCATCAGCCGTACCCGTCGCCGCGCGCACCGGCCACCACGTAGCCGTCCTTGACCTTCACCACCTGGATGTCGGATTGGTAGAGCGCCGAGAGGGTCTGGCTGGTCATCACCTGATCGACGGTGCCGATCTCGAACCGGCCGTCGACCAGATACAGCAGGCGGTCGACGTACGGCAGGATCGGGTTGATCTCGTGGGTGACCACGATGACCGTGGTTGCCGCGTCCTGGCGGCGCCGCTCGATCAGCGCCGACACCAGCTTGGCGTTGGCGGGGTCCAGCGTCAGTAGCGGTTCGTCGCACAACAACAGCAGCGGGTCGCTGACCAACGCCTGGGCGATGCGCACCCGCTGCAACTCGCCGCCCGACATCATCCCGACCCGGACGTCGGCCAGGTGTTCGCCGTTGACCTGACGCAGCGCCTGGCGCACGGCCGCGCGGCGACGGGCACGGTCGGCCGACCGCAGCGCGGTGGCACCCCAGCGCGGTCCGTCGATACCCAGCCGAACCAGGTCGCGCCCGCGCAGCATCACGTCGGCGTCCATCGGACGGTGTTGCGGCACATAGCCGATGCGCCCGCTGCCCGAAGTGATCGGCCTGCCGTCCACCAGCCCGGCACCGGCGCTCAGGGTCAGCTGCCCGAGCAGCACCTTGAGTAGCGACGTCTTGCCGCTGCCGTTCGGGCCGAGCACCGCGATGAACTCGCCGCGCGACACCGACAGGTCCAGGTGGTCCCACAGCACGCGGTCACCGAATGACAGCCGCGCACCGCGCAGCGACACGGTTTCGGCGGGGTTGCCGACCGCCGCGACGGGTTCGAGGCTCATGACTGCGGGGACCGGCTCGACTGCAGGGCGGACTGCAGTTGGTGGACTGTATTACGTTGCCAGGTAAGGTAATCCGCGCCGTCGGTCAATGTCTCCGACACTTCGGTGACCGGTACACCCGCACGTCGTGCGGCATCGCGCAGGCCGTTGATCGCGGCGGTGGAGGTCTGCGGGTTGATCACCACCGCCTTCACTTGATGCCGGTTGACCAAGTCGAGGACCACCCCCATGTCGGCCGGTGCCGGATCGGTCTCGTTCTCGATGGCCGCCTCGAAGCTGGGTGGCGTCCGATTCACCAGGCCCGCGGCCTTCAGCAAGTAGAACGCGACCGCTTCGGTCGCGACCACCGCGGTGTGGGGGTAGCTGGTCGCCACCGCGTGTTCGGCGCCGGCGATGGAGTCGGCGTCGCGGCCGAATGCGGCGGCGTTGGCCCGATAGTCGGCGGCATTGCCCGGGTCGAGCACCGCGAGGCGGTCGGCGATGGTGGTGGCGACCGATTTGGCGACGCTCAGGTCGTAGAAGACATGCTCGTTGCGGGGTTGCCCGTCGTTGGCCAGGAACGAGTAGGCGTTGACCGGCTTGGCGTCGGGATACCGGGCCAGCACCTGGTCGACCCATCCGTCGTAGCCACCGCCGTTGAAGACGACCAGGGGGGAGTCGGCGATCGCGGCGGCATCCGCGGGGCTGACCTCATACGAGTGCGGGTCGATGTCCGCCCCGCTCAAGATGGATTTGACGTCGACGTGGCGGCCCGCGACGGCTCGCGCCACGCTGCCCCACACGTCGGTGGACGCGACGACGGCGAGTGCCCGTGAATGCGCCGCAGCGCTGCAACCGGCGAGCGCTCCGGTCAGCACCAAAACGGCCGCCAGCCATCGTGTCGCATCGGCGGTTCCTGCCTTAGCCGAGCGTTGCCGCTTCAGTGCCATGCGCACGTACGATTCCTCCCGCCGGCCAGTCGGCCGACTCATAATACTAATGAAAACCGTTTCCAGTACAAAGCCGCAACCTGAAGCGCATAGGCGGGAGCCCTGATCCGCTGTAGCCTCACCGAACGTGAGTCCCACACCGCGCCGGCGTGCGACGCTGGCGTCGTTGGCGGACGAGCTCAACGTTTCGCGCACGACGATCTCGAATGCCTTCAATCGGCCCGATCAGCTCTCGCCGGACCTGCGTGAGCGAGTGCTCGCGACGGCCAAGCGGCTGGGATACGCCGGTCCTGACCCGGTGGCGCGGTCGTTGCGGACCCGCAAGGCCGGCGCCGTCGGCTTGGTGATGGCCGAACCGCTCACGTACTTCTTCAGCGACCCCGCCGCGCGGGATTTCGTCACCGGGGTGGCGCAGTCCTGTGAGGCGCTGGGGCAGGGGCTGCTGCTTGTTGCCGTGGGTCCCAGCCGCAGCATCAAAGACGGTACTGCCGCAGTGCTTTCCGCCGGCGTGGACGGCTTTGTGGTGTATTCGGTGTGCGACGACGATCCCTACCTGCAAGCCGTTCTACAGCGGCGGCTGCCGGTCGTGGTGGTCGACCAGCCGAAGGGCCTCGGCGGTGTCTCGCGGGTAGGTATCGACGACCGCGCGGCCATGCGCGAACTCGCCGACTACGTGCTGGGACTGGGGCATCGCGAGATCGGGCTGCTGACCATGCGGCTGGGCCGGGACCGGCGCCAAGGACTGGTGGACGCCGACCGGCTGCGCTCGCCCGCCTTCGACGTGCAACGCGAGCGCATCATCGGCGTGTGGGACGCGATGACGGCTGCCGGCGTCGACCCGGATTCGCTGACCGTGGTGGAAAGCTACGAGCACCTGCCCGAGTCCGGTGGGGCGGCCGCCAAAGTAGCGCTACAGGCCAATCCACGCATCACCGCGTTGATGTGTACTGCGGACATCTTGGCCATGTCCGCGATGGATTACCTACGGGCACATGGCATTTACGTGCCCGGTCAGATGACCGTCACCGGATTCGACGGCGTGCCTGACGCCATCAACCGCGGCCTGACCACGGTGTCGCAGCCCAGCCTGCAGAAGGGCCGCCGGGCGGGCGAGCTGTTGTTGCGGCCGCCGCGGACCGGTACGCCGGGCCTGCCGGTCGTCGAGCTACTGGATACCGAGCTCATTCGGGGCCGCACCGCCGGTGCGCCGGCATAAGGCGGGCTACTTGGAGTCTTGGTCGCCGATCAGCAACCGCACGGCCAGGTCCAGCCGCTTGCTGACGTCGGTCGCCGAGGCCCTTCGGGTCAGCCACGCGAGCAAGTTCGACAACCACACATCCGAAATGACCCGGGCGATGTGGTACTGGTCCTCGGTCGGTTCGCCGTCGGCCATCGCGCGGGCGAACATCGAATCGATCAGCTTCTCGACCTGGTCGACCTCGCTGGCTGCCGACGCGTCGGCGAACACGTAGGCCCGCGTCATCGCCTCGGTCAGCAGCGGATTGCGCTGCATCGCGCGATTAAGCTTGCCCACCATGAAGTTCAGCCGCTGAAAAGGCGTGCCCCCGGTCATCGCCGAGCGGTCCGTCTTGGCGTCGATGCGGCTGAACTCGCGGCCCAGCGCCGACACCAACAGGTGCACCTTCGACGGGAAGTAGCGGTACAGCGTCCCCACCGCGACATCGGCGCGATCGGCGACCGCACGCATCTGCACCGCCTCGTAGCCGCCCTTGGAGGCGATGGCCATGGTGGCATCCAAGATGCGCTTGCGGCGTTCGCGCTGTGCTTCCGACCCGAGTTCGGACTCCGCCAGTACCGCCACGTTCATGACCTCGCGCGGCTGCGAGTCAGAAACGCGGCTCGGATTTGCGTTGGCTGGCATGTGACGGTTTGCTCCTGTTCCGGGCGGTTCGATTGCAAACGATACGCATTCTGCGTGTGAATTTCCCACCTCCATACCGCCGCGGACTAGCGCATGTGCTGCTGTAATGACGTTCGACTTGACGGTCGATCACTGGCACTATTAGAACACGTTCTAGTCTTCTGGGAGCGGGTTGCCTGCCAACACGCGGTGGAGAAGTACAGCACATCGGACAATCAGGACACGGGGTTCGGTCCCCTTGTCACGTCGAGTCAAGGACGCGGAGGTCCATCACGGTGGTAGCGACCGTCACCGACGAGCAGTTTGCTGCGCGCGCCCTGGTGCGCGATTGGGCCCGCAATTCGACGTCTGGGCCGGGTGGCACCGCGGCGATCCGCGACGTGGAACAGGGCAAGCCCGACGCCTGGCGGCCGGTGTTCGCCCGGCTGGCCGAACTGGGGATTTTCGGCGTCGCGATCCCGGAGGAGTCCGGCGGGGCGGGCGGCAGCATCGAAGACCTGTGCGCGATGGTCGAGGAGGCGGCGAAGGCGCTGGTCGCTGGGCCGGTCGCGACCACCGCGCTGGCCACATTGGTTGTCACCGACCGCGAACTGCTGGCGGCGCTGGCCGCCGGCGAGCGCTTCGCCGGGCTGGCTTTAGAAGGCGACGTCACCTTCGACACAGCGGCGTCGACGGCGTCGGGCACCCTGCCGTTCGCGCTGGGTGTCGCCGACGGCGCCGTCGTGTTGCTGCCGGCAGACGGTAACTGGCTGCTGATCGATACAGGCAACGATGGCGTGCAGATCGAGCCGCTGCAGGCCACCGACTTCTCCCGGCCGCTGGCCCGGGTGGTGCTGAACTCCGCCCCGGCCACCGTCGTGTCGGACAGCCGCGAACGCGTCGAGGAACTGGCCGCGACCGTGCTGGCGGCCGAGGCGGCCGGCATCACCCGGTGGTCGCTGGAGACCGCCGTCGAGTACGCCAAGGTCCGCGAACAGTTCGGCAAGCCGATCGGCAGCTTCCAGGCCGTCAAACACATCTGCGCCGAAATGCTGTGCCGCGCCGAGCAGGCCGAGGTGGCCGCCGCCGACGCCGCGCGCGCCGCCGCCGAGGGCGACGCATCCCAGTTCTCCATCGCGGCGGCCCTGGCCGCCAGCACCGGCATTGCCGCCGTCAAGGCCAACGTCAAGGACTGCATCCAGGTGCTCGGCGGCATCGGCTGCACCTGGGAGCACGACGCGCACCTGTACCTGCGCCGCGCGCACGCCATCGGACGCTTCCTGGGCGGGGCGGAAAGCTGGTTGCGCCGCATCACCGCGCTGACCCAGGCGGGTGTGCGACGCCGGCTCGGCATCGACCTCACCGACGTCGAGGGTCAGCGGCCGGAGATCGCCGCCGCCGTCGCGCAGATCGCCGAGTTGCCAGAGGAGAAGCGGCAGGCGGCGCTGGCCGAGGCGGGGCTGCAGGCGCCGCACTGGCCGGCGCCCTATGGGCGCGGCGCGTCACCGGCCGAGCAGCTGCTGATCGATCAGGAGCTGACGGCGGCCGGCGTGGCCCGGCCCGACTTGGTGATCGGCTGGTGGGCGGCGCCGACCATCCTCGAGCACGGCACCCCGGAACAGATCCAGCGCTTCGTGCCGGGCACCACGCGCGGCGAATTCCTTTGGTGTCAACTGTTTTCCGAGCCGGGAGCCGGCTCGGATCTGGCCTCGCTGCGGACCAAAGCGGTCCGGACCGAGGGCGGCTGGCTGCTGACCGGGCAGAAGGTGTGGACGTCGGCGGCGCACAAGGCGCGCTGGGGCGTGTGCCTGGCGCGCACCGATCCCGACGCGCCGAAACACAAGGGCATCACCTACTTCCTGGTGGAGATGAGTTCACCGGGCATCGAGATCCGTCCGCTGCGTGAGATCACCGGTGACTCGCTGTTCAACGAGGTGTTCCTGGACAACGTGTTCGTTCCCGACGAACTGGTCGTCGGCGAGGTGAACGACGGCTGGCGACTGGCTCGCACCACGCTGGCCAATGAGCGGGTGGCGATGGCCAGCGGTACCGCGCTGGGCAATCCGATGGAGGAGTTGCTCAAGGCGCTGGCCGAGCTCGACCTCGACGCCGCCCAGCAAGACCGGCTGGGCCGGTTGATCGTCATCGCGCAGACCGGTGCACTGCTGGACCAGCGGATCGCCCAGCTCGCTGTGGGCGGCCAGGACCCAGGGGCGCAGTCCAGCGTGCGCAAGCTCATCGGTGTGCGCTTTCGCCAAGCGCTGGCCGAATTCACGATGGACGTGTCGCAGGGGGGCGGCCTGGTGCACAACCAGGCGGTGTTCGATTTCCTCAACACCCGATGCCTGACGATCGCCGGCGGCACCGAGCAGATCTTGCTCACCGTCGCCGCCGAGCGGCTCCTCGGTTTGCCGCGCTAGCCGAGATCCACTGCGGCAGAACGTAATTCGTGTAGCGCCTCGCATGCCATGGCGCCCAGGTCTCCGCTTTCGCCCGGTTCGGCCCAGCGGGCGTAGGCCGATTTGAACGCCAGCGCACCGAGCTCGGCGGCCAACAGGGCGGTCGGCTCGGGCACGCCGCGGGCCTGGAGCGCGTCGACCATCGCCCGCGCCAGCCCAATCTGCTTGAGCGCGTTGCGTTCTTGAAGTTCGGCGCTGGCGGCGATCGCGGCCTTGAGCCGGGGTGCGAGCTCCCGGTTGAACGAGGTGAACGCCGACGCCGCCGACTTCAGGCCCGAGCACACGGCGGCCAGGGGTGTCGCCTCGGCGGGCGCCGCGGCGATCCCCTCGCGGAGTAGCTGCGCGATCGCGTCCTGCCCGGCCGCCAGCACGTCCCGTTTGTCCGGGAAGTGCCGAAAGAACGTGCTTTTCGTCAGCCCGGCGCGCTCGACGATCTGCGCGACCGTCGTCTGGTCGTATCCGTGTTCGTTGAAAAGGTCGAGTGCCGCGCCGACCAAGCGTGCGCGCGCGTCGGGTTGCCAACGAGCCATGGCCCCACCCTAGTGATGGGACCATAGTCCCGTCAGGGGTGTATGGTGATGGGACAAAAGTCCCATCACATGAAGGAGCTGCTCGTGCGCGTATTCGTCACCGGCGCCAGCGGAGGTATCGGCTCGGCCGTCGTCTCGGAACTGCTCGACGCCGGTCATCACGTCGTGGGCCTGGCCCGCTCCGAGGCCTCGGCCGCGACCATCAGCGGTCTCGGCGCCGAGGCGCTGCCCGGCGACATCGTCGACCTCGACGTCCTGCAGGAGGCCGCCGGCAAAACCGACGGTGTTGTGTACCTGGCGTTCTCGCATGACTTCACCCGTGCCGGGGACGCGATCGGCGACGAAGCCCGCGCGGTGGCCGCGCTCGGCGCCGCGCTGGTCGGCACCGGCAAGCCGCTGGTGCTCGCGAACGGCACCCCCGCGGTGCCCGGACGGCCCAGCACCGAGGACGATCCGTTCAACGTCGAGGGGCCGATGGCAGGGCGCGGCCGCACCGGACAGGCCGTCGTCGACCTCGCCGAGCGCGGCATCCGGTCGGCCGTGGTGCGGCTGCCGCGGTCGGTCCATGATGCCGGCGGGCGCTACGGTTTCGCCGGCATGCTGATCCAGGCCGCGCGACAGCGCGGTGTGTCGGCCTATGTCGGCGACGGCGCCCAACGCTGGCCCGCCGTGCATCGGGACGACGCCGCGACGTTGTTCCGACTCGCCCTCGAACAGGCCCTGCCCGGCTCGGTACTGCACGCGGTGGGTGACGAGGGGGATCCGATGCGGGCGATCGCGGAGGTGATCGGCCGCCGCCTCGGTCTACCCGTCGAGCCCGCCCCGGCCGAGGGCTTCGGCCCCCTCGGCCCCATCTTCGCCGCCGACCAGCCCTCGTCCAGCGCGCTGACCCGCCAACGATTCAACTGGAAGCCGACCGGTCCAAGCCTGCTCGAAGACCTGGAGACCGGCGACTACCCCGAGTGAGGGTCAGGAGAACGTGGTCTGCGCGCAGGTGCTCGGCGAGGTGATGTTGACCCCGGAGTAGACCACCTGGATGTGGGTACACGCGATGACGTTGTTGTCGGTCTTGGGCTGGCCCGTCTGCCAATCGGTGGAGTCGATGCGCCCGTGCGTCTGGTACTTGTCCGGCGGGCCCTCACCCATGTAGATGGTGGTGATCTCGTCGGAACCCATCGACTTCATCACCCGCTCGTACTGGCCGGCGGCGTGCGCGTCGAGGTAGGCCAGCCGGTTCGAGGACCGGATCTCGGTGGTTTGCCGGGCCCAAAGCCCGGGCGGGAAGCCGGTCACCCCGTCCGGCGTGAGCATGTCCGCCCCGGCGGTGAAGTCGCAATGGCCGTCGGCCTTGAAGCAATTGAGGACGACGCGCGTCTCGAGTTGGTTGGGGCCGTCCAGCGGGAACAGCGTGGTGGCGGTGTTGCTCGCCGCCGCGCACACTCCGGTGGGCAGAAACATCGGCAGCACCGCGACGACCGCGATTAACGACACCAGCCGCCTCATCGATGCTTCCCTTTCCTCTGACCCCAGGTGAACTTAACCCTGCGCCTACTCGTCGTAGGTGACTTCTACCGAATCAGATTCCGGGTGAGATTGACAGGCCAGAATCAGGCCTTCGTCCAAGTCTTGCTGCTCGAGCACGTCGTTGACCTCCATGCTCACCTTGCCGCCGCGCAACGTGCAGGCGCAGGCTCCGCAATGACCCTCGCGGCAGGAGAAGGGCGCGTCGAGGCCCTTGGCCAGCAGTACGTCGAGCAACTTGGCGTTGCGCGGCCACGACACGGTGTGGGTTTCACCGTCCAGCTCGACCACCGCGGTCGCCGGCGGCTGGTCACCGTCGGGGGTGTCCTCGATCTTCACCGCCGCGAACGGATCCGAGTCCAGCGACTTGAACACTTCGATATGTATTTGCGGCGCAGGCACTTTCAGCGTTTCCAGGGCTTGTCTGGCCGAGTCCATGAAGGCACCCGGGCCGCAGATGTAGACGGGCCGCTCGGTGTAGGGGGCGGCCAGCTTGGCCAGCGCGGCCACGCTGGGCAGGCCCTGCAGCGATTCCAGCCAGTGCAGCACGGTGAGGCGGTCGGGATATTTGGCGGACAGCTCACGCAGCGCGTCGGCGAAGATCACCGAGCGGTCGTCGCGGTTGGCGTAGAGCAGCGTCACCTGCCCGCTGCCCTCGGCCAGCGCGGATTTGCAGATCGACATGATCGGGGTGATTCCGCTGCCGGCGGCCATCAGCAGGAAGTCGTCGCCCAGCGTTTTGGGCACGAAGTTGCCGGACGGGGCCAGCACGTGGATCCGCATGCCGGCGCGCGCGTTGTCGCACAGCCAGTTGGACGCGTAGCCGTCCGCGGTGCGTTTGACGGTGACGGTCAGCGCGTCGTCGGTGAAGGGCGAGCTGCACAACGAATAGCAGCGCGCCACCGACCCGGTGCGTTCGCTGGGAATGCGCAGCGTCAAGAACTGGCCCGGGGCGTACCGTAGCCGCTCGGGCGGGATGTCGGGGTCGCCCGCGTCGTCGGGTACCGCGAACACCAGCGACCGCGCATCGTCGGTCTCGGCGATGACCTCGGCGACCTGCAGTTCGAGGACGTGGTCACCGAGTGGCTCGTCGGGAATCGCCTCGGTCAAGGCCCGTCCCTTCCTTTCGTTACAACTAGAACATGTTACAGAAAAGTGGATTCGTATCGCTACCAGCCGCAGGAATACCCTGCTCGACACAAATCGGAACGTGTTCTAGTCTCTGGTGTAAGTCCGCTGAGTAAGTCTGGCGCAGGAGGCAAACCTAAGTGACGTCCATTCAACAGCG
>NZ_LZKU01000268.1 GCF_001672975.1 Mycobacterium sp. 1465703.0 | reverse complement strand
TGTGGACCAGCTTCGCGCAGTTCTCGACGCGGTGCGTGCTGCTCACCCGTACCGCGCCCGGCCACGACGGAATCACCGCCTTCTTCGTCGACCTCGATACGCCAGGCATCACCATCCGGCCGCTGCGCACGATGCACGGTGTCGACGAATTCTGCGAGGTGTACTACGACGACGTGGTGATTCCGGCCAGCCGGATGCTCGGCGGGCCCGGAGATGGCTGGCGGCTCGCCATGGACCTACTGCCCTATGAGCGCTCCGCCTGCTTCTGGCAGCGAATCGCCTACCTCTACTCGCGCTTCGACGACTTGATCACCGCGGCGTCCGAGAACGGCGAGCCCGACGAATCCGCGCTGGGTGCAGCATATCTCGCGCTTCACACGCTGCGCTGCCAATCCCGTCGTACTCAGCATCGGATGCGCGACGGGGCCCGGCTCGGGCCGGACACCTCCATCGACAAGGTACTGCTGGCCTCCGCCGAGCAGCGGCTTTACGACACGGTCCGCGATGTGCTGCCGGGGACACTCGAACTCGAAGACACTCCATGGCGCTCGGAGTATCTGTACTCACGCGCGGCGACGATCTACGGCGGTACCGCCGAAATTCAGCGCAACATCATCGCCCGTCGGCTGCTCGACCTCGGGAAGGAGTGAACGTGACCCCTTCGGCAGATACCGAGTCAGACCCCGAATCGCTACGCCTGCTGGCCGACTCGCTGCGGACGACGATGAGCGCCGCCTCGGGAGCCAAGCTCGACGCCGCGCTGACCGACCTCGGCTGGCGCGACATGCTCGACGAGATGCCGGATATCGCAATACCTCTGGTGTTCAAGTTGCTCGGCGAGACCGGCGCACACGCGCCGGTGCTCAATGACGTGGTGCTGCGCGCGGCAGGTGACGCACCCGGGGGTAGCCTACCGCTGCCGTTCGCCGGCGGCTCCTGGGTGCTGTGGGAGCGCCGCGACCACCCCGAGGCAGCGATCGACGAGCTGCTGCCGATACATCGTGTGCCGCAAGAGGATCCGCTGCCGCCAGCTGCGCTTCAGGCGGGCTGGCGGGCCGTTGGCTGGTGGCTGGCCGGCACCAGCCGCGCCATGCTGTCGCTGGCCCGTCAGCACGCGGTCGACCGGGTTCAATTCGGCCGCCACATCAGCTCTTTCCAAGCGATCCGGCACCGGCTGGCCGAGACGCTCGTCGCAATCGAGGGTGCCGAGGCGACCCTGCAAGCCGCCACCGAATGCGACGACCCGCAGGGGCTGGCTTCCCTGCTCGCCAAAGCCGCCGCCGGCCAGGCGGCGCTGACCACCGCGCGCCACTGCCAGCAGGTGCTCGGCGGTATTGGCTTCACCGCCGAACACCCGCTGCACCACCACATCAAGCGGTCGCTGATCCTCGACGGACTACTGGGCAGCACTCGAGAATTGATCCGCCAGGCCGGAAACGCAGTAGTGACGGCCGGATCCGCGCCCCGGCTCGCTCAGCTGTAACGGGTCGGCCCGCAGTCAGGCGAGCGCCATGCGCCGAACATGAGATGCTTCGCAGGGGCGATAGCGCATGTGCTAGCGCTTTCCAGAGTCATCTAATGGTTTGGTCAGCACCGACGTCGGCCCCGGCCGCAGCCCTGGGAGGTGGAGCGCAATGAATCACCCCGACGCACCACGAAACGAGGTCGGCGTCGCCTCGGTGCTCCTGGGCCTGGTCGGACTCATCACCTGCTGGCTGCTGCTTGGCGTACCCTTTGGCATCGCGGCGGTGGTGACCGGTGATATCGCCCGGCGACGAGTCAGCCGCGGAGAGGCGAATAACCGCCGAACTGCTTTGGCCGGAATGGTTTTAGGGACGATTGCGATTCTGGCGGGCCTTGTCGCGATCGGCTACTACGCCAGACTGGATGCCCACAACCGCTGATCCGCCAATCAATTGCGCGGCAGCCCGAGCACCCGTTCGGCGATGATGTTGCGCTGAATTTCCGAGGTGCCGCCGGCGATGGTCGCCGCGAAGGTGCGGGTGTACCGGTCGAACCAGCTGCCGTAGTGGCTGTCCAAGTTGAGTGGGGCGAACGGAGCGGTGACGCCACGCAACACGAGTCCGTCGCCGCCCTTGGCATTCAAGGCATCCTCGCAAGCGCGTTGCATCGCTTCCGAGCCGAGCAGCTTGAGCACCGACTGCGCCGGAACGTCCTCTTCCCCGCGTGCGGCTTTGGCCAATGTCGCCGACCCGAGCAGCCGCATCGCACAGAAATCCATCACCAGCGTCGCGTAGTGGTCTCGCTGCACCGGACCCGATGGGCTGGACTCGACGGTCAGCGCGTGCAGCATGTCCGCGTAATCCAGCCACAGCATGGCGCGTTCGTGGCCCAGTGAACCGGTGGCGACGCGCCAGCCTGCGTTGAGTTCGCCTACCAAGTTCTCGGCCGGCACTCGCGCGTCGGTGAAGAAGACTTCGTTGAAGTCGACGTCTTCGATGTCGCCCACCGACGCGAATGGACGGCGGACCACACCTGGAGTATCGGTCGGGATCAGTAAAGCGCTGATGCCCTTGTGTTTTGGCGCGTCCGGATCGGTGCGAACGAAGGTCAACAGCACATCGGCGTGGTGGGCGCCCGATGTCCACACCTTCTGCCCGTTGACGACGAAGTGATCACCGTCCAACACCGCGCGGGTCTTCAACGAAGCCAGATCCGAGCCCGCACCGGGCTCGCTCATGCCCAGCGACGCGGTGATCTCGGCACGCAGGATCGGCACCGCCCAACGCTGCTTCTGTTCGGACGTGCCGAATGACAGCAACGACGCCGCGATGATGCCGACGCCTTGCGGATTGAAACTCTGATAGATCCGCCGCCGCGACAACTCTTCGAGGTACACGTATTGCTGCAGCAGCGTGGCGTTGCGTCCGCCGAACTCAGGCGGATTACCGGGCAGCAGCCATCCGCTGTCGAACAGCAGTCGCTGCCATCGGCGGGCCCACGCCGGTATGTCCGAACTCGACTGGGGCCGCTGCAGCGCCTCGGCCTCAGCAGGCAGATGTGTGTCGAGGAAAGCAACGAATTCGGACCGAAACGCCTCCACGTCGGCGTCAAACGTCAGCTGCACAGCACTTCCCGAATGGTCTTGAGCACGCCCGCACCGTCGGTAGATCACGGTTTCCGCTGACGGCGCGGTTCACTCTTGCGATTACGCTTCCATACACACGTCTAAGAGAATAGTATTCTCGCGGTAAGAAAGTTACAATCTCCGACACGTGATCCGTGAGGGGGTCGAGCGCAGCGATGTCACGGCGTTCTCCGGTAGAGTCCAACCATGTTCTCCCCTCGCGGCAATCATCTGAGTCGGCCGTGACCAATCCGAGTGAAGAGCCGGCCTGGAAGCAGCGCGCCGTCGAGCGGTCCATCAAGACGGCCAAATTGCGAGCCGCGCAACGTGTTCAGCGCTTCCTCGATGCGGCGCAGGCCATCATCATCGAAAAGGGCAGCACGGACTTTACCGTGCAGGAGGTCGTCGACCGGTCCCGCCAGTCGTTGCGCAGCTTTTACCTGCAATTCGACGGCAAGCACGAGTTGCTGCTGGCGCTCTTCGAGGATGCGTTGAGCCGATCAGCCGACCAGATCCGCGCCGCCACCGAAAGCCAGACCGATCCGCTGGAACGACTGCAGGTCGCCGTGCAGCTCCTTTACGAGGCGTCGCGTCCCGATCCGACGGCCAAGCGGCCGCTGTTCACCGACTTTGCTCCCCGGTTGCTGGTGACGCATCCAGCCGAGGTCAAGGTTGCCCATGCGCCGTTGCTGGCGTTGCTGACAGAATTGATGGACGCGGCCCACGACGCCGGCAAGTTGCGCACCACGATAAATCCCAAGCGAGTGGCCGCGATGACCATGCAGACCGTCATGTTCATCGCCCAATCCAGCGGTGGGCCTGACGACGCCACGACCAAGCCCATCACGGCTGAAGAGGTGTGGGACTTCTGCTCACGCGGATTCGTCGCGTAGGCGCCCCCACCCTCTTCGCCGCAACTTCCGCAACACATGAGCAAATAACGCACGCGGTTTGCCGGTGAGAATGAGATTCTCTAATATCTAGAATCACAAATAGCCGAAACGGATTCGTCATTGACACCCGTCACGGCCGAATGACAGAGTTTCAAAGGCGGCAAGACCTGCGGTGCTGCGAGCGCGATTGTTCTCCGCTGCGGCGTGCCGATCGGAATCAAGTCAGGAGTTGAGGTAGCCATGACCGGACGTGTTGAGGGCAAAGTCGCTTTCGTCACCGGGGCGGCACGCGGTCAGGGCCGCAGCCACGCGGTGCGGTTGGCCCAGGAGGGTGCCGACATCATCGCGGTCGACATCTGCAAGCCCATCCGTGAGGGCGTGACCGACACCGCGATCCCGGCGTCGACGCCCGAGGACTTGGCCGAGACTGCCGACCTGGTCAAGGGACACAACCGCAGGATCTTCACGGCCGAGGTCGATGTGCGCGACTTCGCCGCACTCAAGGCGGCGGTGGACAGCGGCGTCGAGCAACTCGGCCGGCTCGACATCATCGTGGCCAACGCGGGAATCGGTAACGGCGGCGAGACTTTGGACAAGACCAGTGAAGAAGACTGGACGGAAATGATCGACGTCAACCTGGGCGGGGTGTGGAAAACCGTGAAAGCCGGTGTGCCGCATCTGCTGGCCGGCGGCCGCGGTGGCTCCATCATCCTGACCAGCTCGGTGGGCGGGCTCAAGGCATATCCGCACACCGGCCACTATGTGGCGGCCAAGCACGGTGTGGTCGGTCTGATGCGTGCCTTCGGAGTCGAGTTGGGGCAGCACATGATTCGTGTCAACTCAGTGCACCCCACCCACGTGAGCACCCCGATGATCATGAACGAGGGCACCTGGAAGATGTTCCGGCCCGACCTGGAGAGCCCCGGTCCCGACGACATGGCACCGATCTGCCAGCTGTTCCACACACTGCCGATCCCGTGGGTCGACCCGATCGACATCAGCAATGCAGTGCTGTTCTTCGCCTCCGACGAGTCGCGTTACGTCACTGGCGTGACGCTGCCCATCGATGCGGGTAGTTGCCTGAAGTAGCCGTCAGAACGGGCTGCTATTCGACTGCCATTCGGCCGATTCGGGTCGCGGCCCGTAGCGGGCGATGTAGTCCTCGTGCATCCGGGCCTGTTTCTGGCGGGTGATCACGTCGACCAGGTTCGGGTCCAGTCCGTGGACTGCCAGCCGGTGCCGGCGCCAAACCTTGTTCAGGGCAAGGGTTATCAGCAACGCCCAGATGTAGAGTGGCGCGGTCATCTCCGAGTGCACATAGAGCGAAGCGGGCAGCAGCCAGAACGGAGCAAGGACCAGCAGGGGCGGTATGGCCCACCGGATCATGTGCCGGCGGATGGCTCCCTGGCCGGCCAGATCTTGGGCGACCCAGTTGCGCATCGAGTCGGGCAGTCGCCGGCCGTAGGCATAGCCGATGCGCTGCCAGAGATTGGGTTTCGCGGCGGTCATGATGGCTCCTCAGGTGTGATGTCAGGATTGCAGTGCGCCAGCTGCCACGGCGGCGGCATTGACGCGGGTGAGGACCTGATGGAGGTTCTCGAGTTCGGCCCATTCGACACCGAGACGCGCCACGACGGCGGACGGGATTTCAAGTGCTCTCTCTCGCAAGGCGATTCCGCGCTGCGTGAGCATCACATCGGTGGTGCGCTCGTCGGTCGCATTCTTGGCGCGAGTGATCAGCCCTTGCCCCTCCAGGCGCTTGAGCATGGGCGACAGCGTGGCGGAATCCATCTGCAACGCAGCAGCGATCTGCTTGACCGACAACGGGAACCGGTCCGCCGCGGGAGTCTTGCGGTGATCCCACAATGCCAGCATCACCAGATACTGCGGATGGGTCAGGCCGAGTGGCTCCAACAGGGGCCGATAGACCGCCAGGACCGCCCGGTTCGTCGTCGCCAGCGCGAAACACACCTGGCGCTCCAGGGCTAGCGGATCGATGTCACGCACAGTCGGAGCGGCCATATTTATATGGTGCCCTAATAGTTAGGGCGCTATCTACATGATGTCTCTCACACCGTCCGTGGCGCGAGTAATACGCTCGGCAGCTATGGACGATTTCCAGGGACGCGGGGCGGTTATCACCGGCGGTGCCAGCGGCATCGGTTTGGCCACCGCCACCGAGTTCGCCCGCCGGGGAGCGCGCCTGGTGCTCTCCGACGTCGATCAGCCGGCGCTGGAACAGGCGGTGAATCGGCTGCGCGGCGACGGGATCGACGCGCACAGCGTGGTCTGCGACGTCCGGCATCTCGACGAAGTGGTCCACCTCGCGGAGGAATCCTTCCGGTTGCTGGGTCAGGTCGATGTCGTGTTCAGCAATGCCGGCATCGTCGTCGCGGGTCCGATGGCCCAGATGAACCACGACGACTGGCGGTGGGTGATCGACATCGACCTCTGGGGCTCGATCCATACCGTCGAGGCGTTCGTGCCGATGCTGATCGAACAGGGCAAGGGCGGACACATCGCATTCACCGCGTCGTTCGCCGGCTTGGTTCCCAACACCGGCCTCGGAACCTACGGGGTCGCCAAATACGGCGTCGTCGGGCTCGCCGAAACGCTGGCCCGCGAAGTCAAGGCCAACGGCATCGGGGTCTCGGTGCTGTGCCCGATGGTGGTGGAGACCAAGCTGGTCTCCAACTCCGAACGGATTCGCGGCGCGGACTATGGATTGTCAGCGACACCCGACGCAGCCCTCGGCTCACTACCGACGCAGGACGAGGCAGTCACCGCTGACGACGTCGCCCGCCTGACGGCCGATGCGATCCTGGCCAACCGCCTGTACGTGCTGCCGCACGGGGCAGCCCGGGATTCGATCCGCCGCAGGTTCGAGCGCATCGACCGAACCTTCGACGAGCAGGCCGCCGAGGGCTGGACGCACTAGCTCGGTCCCAATCGGTAGTCGCCGGTCTGCGGGTCGTGATACCAGCCGCTGGAGGCCTGGGTGCCGCCGTCGATGTGCAGCGTCTGCCCGGTCAGATAGGCCGCCATGTCGGAGGCCAGAAATACTGCGGTACTGGCGATTTCGTCGACATGACCGGGACGCCCCAACGGCACTATATTGCCCATGGCGCCGGTCGCGGCCTCACCACCCAGGCGGGCCAGCCCTTCAGTGAGCGTGATGTCGGGTGCTATCGCGTTGACCCGAATCCGGTGCGGCGCCAGTTCCAGCGCCGCAGTCTTGGTGTAGTTGATGACGCCCGCCTTGGCGGCGGCGTATGCCGCGTAACCAGGCGCAGCCCGGACGCCTTCGATCGAGGTCAGCGAGATGATGCTGCCGCCCAGATCCGCGGACACCAGCTGACGAGCGATCCGCTGGCTGCACAGCAGCACGTGGCGCAGGTTGGCTCGATACAGCGCATCCCAACCGTTCTCGCTGGTTTCCAGCAACGGCGACGAGAACACACCCCCGGCGTTGTTGACCAGGATGGTCGGCGTGCCCAGTTCGGCGGCGGTGCGTTCCAGGGCGGCGTCCACCTGACTGCTGTCTCGCACGTCGGCGACGATGCCCAGGGCGCCAATGGATTCGGCCGCCTGCGCACAGGTCTGCGGATCGCGCTCCCAGATCGCAACCCGGGCACCGAATGCCGCCATCCCGGCGGCGATGCCGCGGCCGATGCCCGCTCCCCCGCCGGTCACCACCGCAACGCGATCGGTGAGCAGAATATTCGACGGATCTATTGCCATACGTCGATCAACTCCTCGCGCGCATGGCCGGTGCGCTGCCGATCACGCCGTCGGCTTCCAGGCCGGCGATGTCCGAGTCGGACAACCCCAGCCCGGACAACAGTTCGTGGTTGTGCTGGCCCAACAGCGGCGCATGCTCGATGTGGAACTTGTGCGGTCCGGCCGAGAACCTCATCGGCACGGTGCTGAGCCTGGCCAGGCCGTTGACCGGATGGTCGACCTCTTCGAAGAAATCCCGAAACGCCAGCTGCTCGAGCTCCGTCTGCCGGTGCGGTTGCATGACTTTGGCCACCGGCACGCCGGCGTCCCACAGCGTTGCCACGATTTCGTCGCGGCTGCGGTGCTCGCACCAGGCGGCGAGCTGCTTGTCGATGGAATCCTGGTGGGCGCGCCGACCCCCTTCCGTCGAGAGCTCGGGATCTGTTGCCCAGGAGGGCGATCCGAGTGCCCGGCACAGTTTCTCCCAGTGGTCGTCGGTGGCCACGGCGATGGCGACCCAGCTGTCGAGCCGGCCGAATTCGTCGTTGTCGGCGCTGCGATAGAGGTTCTGCGGCGCCGCGGTCGGTCCCCTGTTGCCGGCGCGCTCCAGCAGTGCCCCATAAGCCGAGTATTCGATGACCTGCTCGGCGCCGATGCTCAGTGCCGCATCGACCATGGCCGCTTCGACGAAAACGCCCTCGCCGGTGCGGCGGCGATGTTCCAGCGCCAGCAGTATTGCATTGACGGCGTGTACGCCGGCATTGGGATCACCGATCGAATACGGGTCATAGGGCGTGCGGTCCGGATAGCCGGTCAGCCAGCTCACGCCGGACGCTGCTTCGATGACGTAGGCGAAGGCGGGGTTGTCGCGCCATGGTCCGTCCAGGCCGAAGCCCGGCATCCGCACCAGCACCGCGTCCGGCCGGATCGATTGAATCGCTGCGAAGTCCAGCCCGATTTGGTCGAGCACTCGGGGGGTGAAGTTCTCCACGATCACGTCACATGTCGCGATGAGCTCACGCAGCAACTCGCGGCCGCGAGGCTTCTGCAGATCGAGGGTCAGGCCCTTCTTATTGGTGTTCAACGCCTCGAAGATCGGTGATTTTTCCCACCATTGGTCTTCGGTGACCGGGATGCCGGCGATCAGCCGAGTGCCGTCCGGACGCCGGGTGGATTCGACGTGGATGACCTCGGCGCCAAGCATGGCCAGAAAGTGGGTGCCACAGGGGCCCGCCCAGAATGTCGTCATGTCCAGCACTCGAAGCCCGCTGAACGGCATGGGTTTCGCCACACCGGTCGGCGCCGGCCGTGCCGGGAGATTCGCGCCACGGTAATGCTCGGTGTGCTCCCCCAACCGCGGCGCCGGCTGCGGGTCGCGCAGCCGAGCGGGCGATAGCCGGTACGGATGACTGGGCTGGGTGAACCCACGCGGATTGCGCACAAAGGAATCACGCTCTACGAACTGATCGAACGACGTCACGTTGGCCCCGTTGGCGACGGGCGCATTGGGTATCCGGAATGCCGTTGCCAGCTCCCGGATTTCGTTGACAGGGGTGTCGGCGACCCAGGCGTATATCTCGTCGGCGTAGACGTTGGCCGACTCAGTGATCGTCATCGACAATTCTTCGTCGATCCACTCCGGGTGCCCCACCATCGCGCACAGGTCGAACCATTGCTGCGCGGTCCCGCACCCGAGATCCACCAGGCCGTCTTTGGCCTCGGCCACTCCCGGAATCGTCGGACGCCGCATGTCTCGCCACGGCCGGCCGAGGATTTCGAAGTAGGTGACGGGGTAATACGTGAGGGACAGGATCTGGGTCTCGAGCATCGACAGGTCCAGGAGTTCCCCTGTGCCGCCCTCGATTCGGCGCCATCGCGACGCCAAGGTGGCGACGCTTGCGTAGACGCCGGCCAGGTACTCCCCGACCTGACCACCGACGAAGACGGGTGGGCGCTGCTGCTCGCCACGGCCGAGTCCGACGATTCCGCCCGACCACGCCTGCAGGGTGAACTCGGTCGCGGCCCGATCGCGCCACGGGCCGTCCAGCCCGAACGGTGTAATCGAGGTGACGGTGAGATGCGGGTGGCGGCCGTGGATGGCACGCGGTGTGAAGTCCTGGCGCTCGGCCACTTTCGACCCGGAAGACCAGATTACGGCATCTGCGCAGCCCAGCAGCCGATTAACCAGGTCGATGTCATCGTCGTTGGCGGGGTCGGCGACAACACTGTGTTTTGCCCCGGCCAGGAAGCTGAACAAGGCGCCGTCACCGCCGGGCGGGATGGTGGCACCAGAGGCTGACCATGCCCGCAGCGGATCACCTTCTGGGGATTCGATTTTCACGACGTCTGCGCCGCCGTCGGCGAGCAACTTGGTGCAGTAGGCGCCGGCTATGCCGGTGGACAGGTCGATCACCGTATAACCGACCAGCGGAGGTTCGACGCGGTGTTGCGGCACTATTTCTTTCTCTTCGCTTTGGTGTCCTCGTCGGCACGCGCCTTCTTGCGGGCTTTCTTGCTCAGCCGCCATTCGGCGGGAAACTTACCGTCGTTGTCCTTCACCGCACCGCCCAGGCCCTGCCTCATCGCGTCGTCGAGCATCAACTCGTCGCCGACGTCTGGGCGGACACTTGCGCCCATAGACTCGAATACACCGCTGAGCATGCTGCCCAGGTATTCGCCCTGGAACTGCTTCATGATCTCGAAGAAGACCTTCTGCATGAAGACCGTGTCGGTGGGGCGGTTGCTGGCACACGTCAGCGCGTACTTCTCCACCTCAGCCTCGAGCTCATCGCGGGGCACCACGCTGTTGAGGAAGTTGCAGTCATACATCTCGGCGGCGGTGAAAGCCCTTCCGGTGAAGACCATTTCCTGGAACTTCCGGATGCCCATCGTCTGCGCCCACCACCACATCCGCGGTCCCCAGCCGTAATAGCGGAACGATGGGTGTCCGAACAGCGCGTCGTCGCTGGAAATGACCAGATCGGCGTCGGCCGCCTGATAGAAGTGCCAGCCGTAGCAATAGCCTTTCGCCTCCAGGATGCTGATCTTCTTGAAGTCCTGCAGGCCCCGGATGCCGGAGTTCGGATTGGCATACCATTGCCCAAGCGTGGCACCGTTGCGGAACGAACCCTGGGGCGGGTGCTTGACTTCGTCGGCGCCGATTCGGTATTCGGCAAGCCGCGGCCCTTGGTCCGCCGCGTCGCGTAACCGCATCACCTCGACCAGATCGGCCCCCGAGCCGAGGTCGTCGCCCGCTCCGCGCACTACCAACACCTTGACGTCGTCGTCGATGCTGGCGCGGTGCAACAGATCTGCATAGCGCACCCGAGCGGCGATCGTCGGCGCGTTGAGGTAGTCCGGCCGGTCGAAGGTGATCGTGGCGATCCGCGTCTTGGCGTCTTTGTGGTACCGAATGATTTCTTCGGCCGGCGGCTCTGCGGGGTCGGGCATGGCTAGGGTTGCGCGAACGGGCTCGCGGTGAGTACTTCAGAGCCTTCCGCGGTGATCAGGACCGCTTCCCGCCCGAACACCGCGCCGACTCCTTCTTCCCATACATAGCCCGTGACGGCGAGCACCATCCCCGGCTCCAGACGTTCGTCGGCCGCGGTCGTGGGCAGGTGCTGGGAGACGACCGGCGGGTCGAACCCCATGCCCAGCCCGCGGGCCACCGGCATCGGCGGCTCGTGCTCGCCCGCGGCCTGGTAGGCGCCGAGTAGTTCGTCGGCCCCGGCACCCGGCCGGCATGCGGCAATCAGCTTGCCCCACAGCCTGTCCCAACGTCCGTACATCGCCGCGGCACCGCGGGGCGCATTCCTGCGGTCGGCCGGCCAGGTGCGGCCGACCTCGCCGATATAGCCACCTGCGAGGACTCCGGCGGAGAATGCCACCAGATCGCCGTCCTGGATCCGACCGTTACTGTCGGCGCGCCGCCACGGGTGCGTGCGCGAAGTCACCCAGGCGACATCTTGATTCGACGGGGTGCTCACCCCGCCGGCCGCCGCGGACTCCAGCAAGGCACCGGCCAGCGCCTGTTCGGTCACCCCCGGCCGCAACTCCGCGACCGCGGCCGCCAGGGCCGACTCGGCTACCGCGATGGATTCGCGCAGCGCGGCTACCTCCTCGTCGGTCTTGATGCGCCGGGCGGCCCGCATCGCCAGTTCGCCGTCGACCAGCTGTGCGTTGGGAAACGCGGTCGGCAGCAATTGCGCGAAAACCGGTGAGAGCGCGTCGGTACCGACCCGACGGGCGGTGGCCGCGCCGTCGATGCGTTGCAGCGCCGACATGGTGTTCATCGGATTCCACGAAATGCCGTACAGGTTCTCGTGCGGGATGTCCTCGGGGATGCCCTCGTCCCAGGTGCTGAGCAGGTGCAGCGCGCCCGTCTCACGCACCAGCACACAGCTGGGCCCGAACGGACGCGTGCCGGCGACCCACAGCTGCTGGGCTCCGGTGACGTAACGAACATTGGCCTGTCGACCAAGCACCAGCACGTCGAGATCGTGCGCTGCCATCTGGTCCAGGGCCCGCCGGCGACGCCCCGAGCGCAGGGCGCGCTCGTCGGGCAGAACTTCAGTTGCCATAAGGGTCGTACGGGTAGTCGGTCAAGCGGAGCCAGCCTTCCTCGGTAATCACCAGGACCTCTTCACTGCGGTAGCCGCCGGTGCCGTCTTCCCACACCACCGGCTCCAGCACCAGCACCATCCCGGCTTGCAAGACAAAGTTTTCGTCGAACTCCTGCCCGAGATCGGTTCCGATCATAGGCATTTCGGCGGCGTTGACGCCGATCCCGTGTCCTAGGTAGAAGTGCGGCAGCCACGGCTTGGTGCCGCCATTGGCCTTGATCGCCGCCCGTCCCAAGTCGGCTGCGGTGGCGCCCGCCTTCGCAACACCGAGGACCGCGCTCATGATCTCGAACCACTTGTCGAACTGTGCCTGCTGGCGCGGCGACGGGTCACGGCCGACGATCCAGGTGCGACCGAAGTCCGAACAGTAGCCCTGGAAGGTAATGCTGACGTCGGTCCACAGCACGTCGCCTTCGACCAGCTCGCGTTCGGTACTCAGCAGCGGCAGGGCCAGATCGCCGTGCGTGGTCCACACGCCTTCGGCCTTGCTGGGCGGCATCACCTGCCAAATCGGCTCCAGCATGCTGGCTGTTGCGCCCAACTCGAAGGCACGGCGCAAAAAGCTTGCCGACAAGTCGATTTGGCGGATGCCAGGGGCCAGCCGCTTGTGGACTTCGACCATCGCCTCGTCGGTGATCCGGATGGCGGTGCGCATGCAGGACAGTTCATCGGGCGTCTTGACCGACTTTGCCGCGCTGACGATGGCCGCGCCGTCGACGGGCGCTCCGCCCGGGAACAGTCGCTTGGCGGCCCGAGACATGGCGCCGGTGATCTCGTCGACCGCCACCACCGCCTTGGCCGGAACGAGATCAGCCAACTCATGCGCGAAATGCTCTACACCCTCGTCGAATTCGAGATAGACCGGCCCGTGCAAGTGATCGGCGGGCAGGTCGGATTCCTGCGAGGCGCCTTCACGGAACGGCAGGAACAGGTGCGGCCACTCGTCGTTGGCGATCACCACGGCCACCGGCCGCTCGACGTAGGACAGCCCGGCATCGCCGAGCGGCCAGCTGGCGCCGGTCACATATGTCACAGCGTTGTTGCCCAGCAGGATCATCGCGTCGACCCCGTGGTCGGCCATCGCCGAGCGCAGCCGGGCGCCGGTTTCCCGGCGCAGCCGCGCCAAATCCGGTGTTTCGGGGATCACCAATCCATTGCCGGAGCTGGTGCCCAGGTGTGCGATCGTCTTCACAGGCCCAAGAACTTCGCGATGTTGTCGCTGACGATTTTCTTCGCGTTCGCTGGCCCCACGGCTTCGACAACCGCCTTCAGTGACTTTTCGGAATAACCGTAGGTGCTTTCGTTGTGCGGATAGTCGCTGGACCACATCACCCTGTCCACCCCGATCTGGTCGATGAGCTGCAGGCCCAGCGGGTCCACCATGAACGACGCGCTCATGTGGGTGTCCCAGTAGTAACGCACATCGTGCTGCAGCGGCCGGTTGAACATGTGCTGGTAGGACGCGACCAGATGCTCGGCATCTTGCAATGCCCAAGGCACCCAGGCAATTCCACCCTCGAACCAGCCGATCCGCAACCCGGGATGATCGTCGAGAATTCCGGTGAACAGATACTTGGCGAACTGCTCGCGGAAGCCGTCAATGTTGATCATCATGCCGACCACCACGCTGTTGAACTGACACGGGGTCTTCGGCGGGGTCTCGCCGATGTGGTGGGTCACCGGAAGCCCGGCGGCCTCGATCTCGTCCCAGACGGGCTTCATCGCGGTGCTGCCGTAGTCGATGATGTTGCCGTCGTCATCCTTGCCCGGGTTAAGGGGCAGCAGGAAGGTCTTGAGTCCCAACGACTTCAACTCGGCCAGCGTTCGTTTGGTGCCTTCGGGATCCCACCAGTTGATCAGGCCCGCGCCGTAGAAATGGCCTCCAGAGCGCTCCTGCAACTCGGCGATGTATTCGTTGTAGATGCGGAAGGCGAGTTCGCGAAGCTTCTTGTCCGGGTAGTGAAACAGCGCCAGAACCGCGTTGGGGAACGCGAGTTCCTTTTCGACGCCGTCGTCGCGCAACTCCTGGATACGGGCCTCGATGTTGGTGCTCGCGGCACCGGGCAGGTCGTCGTACTGCATCAGCACGGCGCTGAAGTCGCCGGGCAAAAACGACTGTCCCTTGCGGCCCACTTGGTAGGCACCCTCCTCGTACCAAATGCGGGGCGCCTTGTCCTTCAGGTCATCTGGAAAGCGTTGGTAGAAGATGTCATCGGCGAGCGAGATGTGGTTGTCGGCCGAGAAGACCACGGTCCCTTGCGGCAGGCCGACATCGCTGCCGGCGGCATGGCCACGGCGGTCCTTCGGAGCGCCGTAACCTCCGGGCGGGTAGAGCGTGTTTGCCTGAGTCGTCATCATTGACCCTCCAATCGGATCCGCAAATTTCTTCAAAAGTAGCGAGCTGGGCTACCAGGTCACCGGCAGTTCGTAAACGCCGTAGGCGAGGCGGTCATCCTTGAACGGCACCTCCTCGATCGGAATGGCGAGTTTCAAGGTGGGGATGCGCCGGGCCAGCGTGTGAAACACGATCTGCAGTTCGGCGCGGGCGAGCTGCTGTCCCACGCACTGATGCCGGCCATAGCCGAATGCGACGTTGCGGTCGGCGCCGGAGCGGTGTAGGTACAGCCGGTCCGGTTCGGCGAACGCGTCCGAATCCCAGTTGGCCGGAGCCAGATCGATGATGATGCCCTCGCCGGCACGGATTGTCTCGCCGGCGATGTGGATGTCTTCGAGCGCGACCCGGCGCTGGCCGTTCTGGATGATGCTGAGGTAGCGCAGCAGCTCCTCCACCGCATTGGCGATGATCTTCGGATCTTCGGCATCGCGGATGACGGCCAGCTGGCCGGGGTTTTCCAGCAGGGCGAGCACGCCGAGCCCGATCATGTTCGAGGTGGTCTCATGCCCGGCGATCAGCAAGCCGGTGCCCAGCTGGGCGGCCTCCTTCACACTGAGCTCGCCGGCTTTGACCCGCTCGGCGAGGTCGGAAACCGCGTCCTCGGCCGGATTCTCCATCTTGGCTTCGACCAGCTGGGCAAGGTATTTGTGGAGGCTCATCGCGCCTTTGACGGTGTCTTCACCGGTGGCATAACGCGCCAGCCCGACGTTGGCGTGATGCTGGAACATGTCGGCGTCTTCGTAGGGAACCCCCAGCAGCTGGCTGATCACCAGCGACGGCACCGGTAGCGCCAGTGCGGTGACGATGTCGGCGGGCTGCTGTCCGGCGAGTATCGCGTCGATGTGGTCGTCGGTGATCTGCTGGATCGTCGGGCGCAAACCTTCAACACGCTTGAAGGTGAAGGGCTTCGACAACATGCGCCGGAATCGGGTGTGCTCCTCACCGTCGGCGGTGAAGACTGACCGCGGGCGCTTGTGCACCGTGGACAGCATGCCTTCGTTCCAGTGCGGGAATCCGGGCTGCCGGTCGTCGACACTGACCCGCGAATCCGAAAACAATTCGCGCACTTGCTCATAACCCGTGATGAGCCACGGTGTGCTGCCGTCCCAGATCCGGACCCTGGACAGCGGCCTGGCCGCGGCCAGTGCCATGACATCCGGCGGCGGGGCGAACGGGCAACGCGGCTCCCGGGCCATCGGGTAGTCCGGGATCTCACCGGTCTGCTCTGCTGCGGTGCTCGTCAGGATGTCGGACATCTTTTTCATTCCTCGATGTGGATGGCAAGCGCGGGGCAGGCCGCCGCCGCTCGACGCGCTCCGTCGGCCTGCTCGGGCGTGGGATGGGGATTGAGCAGGACGACGACGCCGTCGTCATCGCGCTGGTCGAACACTTCGGGAGCATTCATCGCGCAATTCCCCGAAGAAGCGCAAATATCCTGATCGACAGTCACTTTCATCTGCGAGCCCTTCACTCGTACGCCGTCACGGGCGCCAGCCACAGGCCCACGATCGCGTCGATGAGCCCGGATGCTGCCGCCCGCCACGAACGATGAAACGTCGATGCGCCTGCGGCAAGCGCTCGTTCACGATCGGCGCAGGTGTGCATCAACAGGTTTCGAGCCATGATGTTGCGCTCGAAGTGCACCTCGGCCGGCAGCTCGGGCAGGCAGCAGTTGATGCCCTCGACGACCTGCACCAGCGACCGGGAGCTGAGCGCACCCTTGACGATGATGTTGTAGTAGGCGGGGTCGGTCATCGCCTGGGCCGCGAAACGCGCGTACCAGGTGGGGTTTCCGAGTTCCTCCAGGTGATCGGTCAGCGGGCGCACCAAGCAGGCCACCCAGTTGCGCATTTCGGCAGAACCGTCCGCGTCCAGCAGTTCGGTCACCATCTGCTCGCGCAATTGCTCGACCGGGCCACGGTGCTTCTGCTCGATCGCCCGCACCAGGTCGGCCTTGGTACCGAAGTGGTAGCCGACCGCCGCGTTGTTGCCCTGCCCGGCGGCCTCGCTGACCTGCCGATTCGACACCGCGAACATGCCGTGCTCGGCGTACAGCCGCTCGGCGGCGACCAGGATCGCCTCTTGGGTGGAACTGGCCCGTTCGGTGCGAACGGTCCGGCCGGCGGTGGTCATTGGATCAGTGAACCTCGAACCAGAGTTTAAGTCAAGCGATTGATTTAAATCAGCGGGCCCGCTGGAGCGCGGACGCCGCCCCGCACTGATATCAGTGGTGCTTCCTGGATCTGATCACCTTGCCCGCCACGGTCCCGCCGTCGACCGGCAGCACGGTCCCGGTCACATAGCGCGACCGGTCGGTGGCGAAATACAGCGCCGCCTCGGCGACATCGTCGGGGGTGCCCTCGCGCTTGAGCGGGCGGTCATCGCGCATGCCCTGACGGATCCGTGCCTCGAATTCCTTGAGCTGTTCCGGATCCATCCCGGCCGCGGATTTCCCCAAAATCGGCGTGGGGATACTGCCCGGCGCGATGGCGTTGACTCGAATGTCGTGATAGGCCAACTCAATTGCTGCGGCCTTGGTGAATTGAATGACGGCCGCTTTGGACGCGCGATAAACCATCACACCGCCGCCTGCCTGGATGCCGCCGATCGAGGTGATGTTGATGATCGAACCGCCACCGTGTTCGGCCATGTGCCGCGCGGCATCTCGGGTACCCGCCATGACGCCCAGCACATTGACCCCCATGACGCGGTGGAAATCGGCGAGGTCGTCGTCGAGCAACTTTCGCAGCGGACTGGAAATTCCGGCGTTGTTCACCATGACGTGCAGGCCGCCGAACTTCTCGGCGGCACCGGCCACCAGCGCTCCCACCTGCTCGGGGTCGGAGACGTCGGTCTGCCGGAAGGCGGCGTTGACACCGAGCGACTTCGCCAACTCCTCACCCCGGTCGGTCTCCACGTCGGCGATGACTACTCGCGCGCCCTCGGCCACAAACCGCTCCGCGAGACCGCGGCCGATGCCGGACGCCGCGCCGGTGACGACGGCGACCTTGCCGTCCAATTCGTTAACCACACGACGAGTTAATCGGCGCATGCCTCGTTAAGTCAAGCAACTGATTTAACACTTGTAGGGGCGGCGCTCACCACGGTGATGACACCGCGCCCCCGGTAAGGTCGAACAGCAATCTTCTTCCAGCGGTGGTATGGGTGAAAGTTCAACAGGCATTACCTCTGCGCGGTCGGCGCGCGGAATGCGCGGCCCTCGATCGGCTGGTATCGGAAGCCCGCTCGGGCCAGGGCCAGGTCTTGGTGCTGCGCGGCGAGGCTGGCATCGGCAAGACAGCCCTGCTGGACTTCGCGGCCGAGAACGCCGCGGGCTGCCTCACCGCGCGGGTGGCGGGGGTCGAATCCGAGATGGAGCTCCCCTTCGCTGCCCTGCAACAAGTCTGCCTACCGCTGCTGGAGTGTCTCGATCGGTTACCGCCGCCACAGCGGGACGCTCTGGACGTCGCCTTTGGCCGGAGCGCGGGGCCGACTCCGGACCGCTTCCTGGTCGGGTTGGCGGTGCTGAGTCTGATCGACGCAGCGAGTGAGGGCAGGCCCCTGATCTTCCTCGTCGACGACGCCCAGTGGATTGACCGAATCTCGGCCCAGACGTTGGCATTTGTTGCTCGTCGTCTGATCGCTGAGCCCGTGGCGATGGTGTTCGCAGTGCGTGACGGCTGCGACGACGACTTAGCCGGCCTGCCCGAAATGATTGTGCGCGGCCTCAATCCGCGCGACGCTCGTGCATTGGTGGACTCGGTCATCGTCGGTCGGCTGGACGACCAGGTGCTCGATCGCTTCGTGGCGGAAACGCGGGGAAATCCGCTGGCGCTGTTGGAGTTGCCCAGTGGTCTGACCGCGGCCGACCTGGCGGGAGGCTTCCAGCGTCCGGACGTCCAGCCGTTGGCGGGACAGATCGAGCACATTTTCATCCAACGCATCCGGTCACTGCCCGAACAATCCCAGCTGCTGTTGGTCGCCGCGGCCGCGGAACCGGTGGGCGACGCAGCGTTATTGTTGCGCACCGCAGAACATTTGGGTCTTCCACTGAACGCGACGGAAGACGCCGAGTCTGCGGGACTGATCGAGATCGGGACGCGGGTGCGATTCCGACACCCGCTGGTGCGGTCGGCGGCGTATCGTGCGGCGGATCTGATGGAACGCCGGCGGGTGCATCAAGCGCTCGCCGAGGTAACCGACTCCGACACCGATCCCGACCGACGCGCATGGCATCTGGCAATCGCAGCGCCAGGACCCGACGAGTCCATCGCTGCCGCGCTCGAGCGCTCCGCCGATCGCGCGCACTCCCGGGGCGGTGCCGCCGCTGCGGCCGCCTTCTTGGAGCGGGCGACCCAGCTGACCGCCGACCCGGCCCGCCGGGGAACGCGGGCGCTGGCCGCCGCCCAGGCCATGCGCGACGTGGCGGCTTTCGACGCCGCGGACGAACTGCTAACCATCGCCGAGAACGCGTCGCTGAACAATTTGGAGCGGGCCCGAAGCGCCAGGCTGCGCGCGCAGATGGTGTTCGCCCGACGCCGTAATGGAGATGCCGATGCCCCTACGGTTTCCGATGCCGCCGTCGGTCTCCTCGACGCCGCCCGCCGGCTGGAAACGCTCGACGACGCACAGTCTCGGGAAACGTACTTGGACGCGCTGGGGGCGGCGATGTTCGGCGGCAGGCTGTGCCCGCACGGCGGTATTCACCTGGCCGCCGAAGCGGCCCGCGCGGCCCCACCCGGGCCGAAGCCGGAGCGGGCGGTCGATCTGCTCCTCGATGGCATCGCACTGCGAGCGACGGCTGGTCTGGTCCCGAGCCTGGCGCCGCTGCGGCGTGCGCTGGCACTCATCGATGCAGAAGCCGAGCGGGGCGATGACGTCATGCATTGGTTCTGGCGAGCCTTCCCCATCGTTCAGGAATCCACCGTCCACGAAATATGGGATGACGAGGTGTGGCATCGGCTTGCCACGCACGCCGTACGTCTCGCACGTGATGCAGGCGCGCTCGCGGTGTTACCGCATGCGCTGGCCTACCGCGCCGGCGTACACCTACAGGCCGGAGAGTTCGCGTCGGCTTCGGCGCTGATCGAAGAAGCCAGCGCCATCAGCGCCGCGACCGGCTATGCCCCGGTGAAGTACCAATCGGTGCTGCTGGCCGCCTGGCGCGGCGTCGACGCGGAGGCACAAAAGCTGATCGACATCGCTGCCACCGACGGAGTGGCAAGGGGGGAAGGACGAATCGTCGGTTTGGCGGGCTATACGAAAGCCTTGCTGTACAACGGCCTCGGCCGCTATCACGACGCGTTCGATTCCGCCCGGCAGGCATGCGAACACGAAGACCTCGGTCTGTTCGGCTGGTGTCTTATCGAACTCATCGAAGCTGGTGCTCGAACGGGCGAACGCGAAGCGGCGAGCGATGCCCTGCGTCAACTGGAAGAGCGCGCGACAGTCAGCGGAACGGACTGGGCTGCAGGCATTTTAGCCAGGTCGCGAGCGTTGCTGGCCCACGATCGCAAGGCCGAGGATTTCTATCGGGAGGCGATCGAAAAGCTCGAACGGACCCGCATCACGGTGCAACTGGCCCGTGCCCATCTGATCTATGGAGAGTGGCTGCGCCGCTGCAATCGCCGCATCGATGCTCGCACGCAGCTGCAGACTGCCCACGAGATGTTTGGACGGATGGGTGCTGAGGCGTTCGCCGCGCGGGCGCGCCGCGAACTCCTGGTCACCGGCCAGAAGGTGAGTAAGCGCTCCGCCGCCCCCGGCGACGAGTTGACGCCACAGGAGGCGCAGATCGCCCGCCTGGCCGGTGAGGGCCTGACCAATCCCGAGATCGCCGCTCAGTTATTCATCAGCGCGCACACCGTCGAATGGCACCTGCGGAAGGTGTTCGCCAAGCTCGGCATCACCTCGCGCAGGCAGCTCCGGGGTTGCGACTTAGCCCCCTGAGCCGACAAGACTACGGACTTTCCAGGGTTCCGGCCGGCCCCTGTCGGGGCCATGCTGAATGCACCAGTTCATCGGGAAACTTGAAAGGCGTGATCATGAAGGTTCTGGTAATCGGCGGCAGTGGACTCATCGGGTCGCAGGTAGTCGCCCAGCTCAATGAACTGGGACACGACGCCGTTGCGGCCTCGCCGAGCTCGGGGGTCAACACCATCACCGGCGAAGGTCTCGCCGAGGCCGTCGCCGGTGCCCACACCGTGGTGGACGTGTCCAACTCCCCGTCCTGGGCCGACGACGACGTGTTGAACTTCTTCACGACCTCGACCCGCAACCTCCTCGAGGCCGAGCGCGCAGCCGGTGTGCAGCATCACGTTGCGCTGTCCATCGTGGGAGCCGACCGGGCGGCCGCAAGTGGCTATATGCGCGCCAAGATCGCTCAGGAGAAGCTGATCACGGAATCCGGCGCTCCCTACACGATCGTGCGGGCTACTCAGTTCTTCGAATTCGTTGAGGGCATCGCCGATTCGCTGGCTGAGGGCGACACGGTGCGGGCCCCGCATGGTGCATTCCAGCCGATCGCCGCCGCGGATGTCGCCACGGCCGTCACCCGCGCGTCGGTCGGAGATCCGGACGGACTGATCAATATCGCCGGTCCGGAAAAGCGGGGCATGGACGACTTCATCCGGACTCGCTTCGCCGCAACCGGCGACGCACGCAAGGTGGTCACCGACCCGACCGCCCAGTATTACGGCGCCGTGCTCGACGACCGCACGATCGTTCCCATCGAGGGCGAAGAAGTGACCCTCTACCCCACCCGATTCGGTGACTGGCTGGCAGCTCAGCTGCACAGCAACGCCAACTAGGCGTCCGAGGGTCGACTTCGATGGAGCTGATGGATCAGACCGCCGTGATCACCGGCGGGACAGCGGGCATCGGACTGGAATCCGCGCGGCTGCTCGCAAGCGAAGGCGCCACGGTCATCATCACCGGCCGCGACCAGGCCAGGGGTGACCAAGCGGTGGAAGCAATCGGTACGAACGCACGCTTCGTCCAAACCGATATGGCCGACGCCGAATCGGTGAATTCGCTTGTGCAGCAGTGCGGCGACGTCGACATCATCGTCAACAACGCCGGCAGCTTCCCGTCCGCATTCACGGTCGACCAGGACATGGCGATGTTCGAGACGGTGTTCGACACCAATGTCCGCGGCGCTTACTTTCTGGTCGCCGGCCTGATCCCCGGAATGCTGGCACGCCGTCGTGGCAGCATCGTCAACGTCACCACCATGGCCGCGTTCAAGGGGATCCCCGGCGCATCGGGCTACAGCGCCTCGAAGGCCGCGCTGGAGTCGCTCACCCGCACCTGGGCCGCCGAATTCGGGGCGGCCGGGGTGCGGGTCAACAGCGTGGCACCCGGTCCCACCCGCACACTCGGAGTGGCCGCCGCATGGGGTGACGTGAACGAGGAACTCGGAAGAGCATTGCCGCTCGGCCGCACCGCATTCGCTTCCGAGATTGCAGAGGCCATCCTTTTTCTCAGCTCCCCGCGGGCCAGCTTCGTCACCGGCTCTACGCTCCACGTCGACGGCGGCGGCGCGGCCGTTTGAGTCCCGCCTGCACCAGATCATTTCGCGCACAACCACATTGACATGATCCAGGCGCAATCTCCGTATGGTCGGGCGACGTGCGATCATCAGAAGACCTAGCGCTGGCGGTTGCGCTATGCCTAGCATCCAAGCACGAGAACATTGGGGCGAACCGAAGACGAGGAGCACCAATTGCCCGTGCAGCCCACAAGCGGTGTCCCCGTCGACGGGACTCGGCTCACCAGACGCGGATTCATGGCCGCCGGCATCGCCGGCGGCTTGGCACTGACGGCCTGCAGTCAATCCGACCCCAAGCCGTCGGGCAGCGCCCGGCTGGCTTCGGCCATCGCCGAAGCCGAGGCCGCGCGGCCACATAGCGGCCGCGCCGTCACCGCCAAGCTGGAGCCCCAGCGGGTCGAGGTAGACCTGGGCGGGCCCGTCGTCAGCACGCTGGCCTTCGGCAACAGCATCCCGGGCCCGGTGATCCGCGCCAGCATCGGTGACGAGGTTGCGGTCACGGTGTCGAACCGGCTCGATCATCCGACGTCGGTGCATTGGCACGGGATCGCCCTGCGCAACGACATGGACGGCGCTGAACCGGCCACGCCCAACATCGGGGCCGGCCACGAGTTCACCTACCGCTTCTCGGTGCCGAACTCGGGTACTTACTGGGCACATCCGCACACCGGCCTGGACGAGGACACCGGCCTCTACTTGCCGGTCATCGTCCACGACCCGACCGAGGGTAATTACGACGCCGAATGGATCGTGGTCCTTGATGATTGGACCGATGGTGTCGACAAGAGTCCCCAACAGCTCTACACCGAACTGAGCAACCCGAACAAGCCTCCACAGTCCATGCCCGAGACGACGACCTCGACAACTTCGACGACCGAGACAACCTCCACGACGACCGAGACGACATCGACCAGCCCGACAACCTCGACGAGCGCGACCACGAGTGCACCGGGGCCTTCGCCGGGAAGCGTCGGCACCAGTGACCTGCTCGGTGGCGACGCCGGAGACATCGCCTACCCGCACTACCTGATCAACGGCCGAATCCCCGCTTCCCCCACAACGTTCAATGCAAAACCAGGCGAGCGCATCCGGATTCGCTTCATCAACACCGCCTCCGACACCACATTCCGGGTGGCGCTGGCCGGCCATGCGATGACGGTCACTCACACCGACGGCTACCCCGTGGTGCCCGCCCAAGTCGACGCCCTGCTGATCGGCATGGCCGAACGCTACGACGTTACGGTGACCGCCGCGGACGGCGTCTTCCCACTGGTCGCACTCGCCGAGGGCAAAAACGGACTGGCGCGGGCATTGCTCTCCACCGCCGCGGGTACCCCACCCGACCCGCAATTCCAGCCGGCCGAACTGACCAAACTGGTGGGGTCCGTCGAGATGTTCACCGCCACAACACCGGTAAACTTGGGCCGCCCCGACCCGGGGCTGAACCTCCCCGTCGTCCTGGGCGGCAACATGATGCAATACAACTGGATGATCAACGGAGAGCCGTACAGCGAGACTGATCCGCTACGCGTGCAACACGGGCAGCGGCCCACCATCACATTCGACAACACCACGATGATGTATCACCCAATTCACCTGCACGGACACACGTTCCAGGTGATCAAGGCCGACGGAAGCCCGGGCCCGCGTAAGGACACCGTCATGGTGTTGCCAAAGCAGAAGCTTCTCGCCGTTCTCGTTGCCGACAATCCCGGCACCTGGGTGATGCACTGCCACAACACCTATCACCAGGTGGCCGGAATGATGACTCGCATCGACTACGCGTTCTGACGTGCGCCCAGGAAATCCAGCAGCAATCCATTGACCACAGACGACTGCTCTATTTGAGGGCAGTGCCCGGCCTTGTCAACCACCACGGAGCGGGCACCGTCGATCTGCCCGGCGATCTCAGCGGCCCATCCGGCCGGCAGCAGCTTGTCGCCTCCGCCTTCGACGACAAGCGTTGGCACGTCGATGCGTTCGTAGGCACGCGCGCTCGACGGAGTCGATGAAGGCGCGGCCCCTGGTCGGCGAAACCGTGCTGCGGCGATGGCCTCCCACGCCCCCGGTGCGGTGGCCGACTCGTGACGGCGCCGAACATAGTCGTCGTCGGCCGGATAGCCGGCATCAAAGAAGAGCGCTTCGACGATGCGGCACATCGCCGGCAGTGTTGCATCGTAGTTCTGCAGCGCCTCGAAATGCTCATTCTGCTGAATTTGACCGCCCCCGCAGATGATCGCCAAGGAGCGGACGGGAAGCAGTCGGGCGTCCGCCGTGGCGTCGGTGAGCAAGTTGATGGCACCCATCGAATTGCCGACGAAATGCGCCGACTCGACGCCGAGCAGTTCACAAAACCGCGCCACATGCCGAATGCGCATGCCTCGGCCGTCGACAAAATCGACGACCTTGGCCGTCTGGCCGTAGCCCAACTGGTCGGGCGCCAACACTAGATACCGCGCGGCGAGCGCGGCGATGTTGCGTTCCCAGCCGAGGTCGGCAGCGGCGCCGAATTCACCGCCGTGCAGCAAGACCACCGGGTCGCCTTCGCCGGCTTCCAGGTAGCTGGTGGTCAGACCGTCAACCGAGATGGTCTTGCGCTGCATCACTTGATTGCGATCGGGTTGACCGGCGAGCCCACTGCCCCAACGAATCTCAGCGGCGGTGCGACGAGTTGAAACTCGTAGACGCCGTCGGCGGCGCAATCGGCGGCCAGTGCGGTCAGGTCCCAGTACTCGCCGAGCATCAGCCCCATGTCACGCAGCGTCAACAGGTGAAAAGGCAAGAACACACCGTCCACCCCGGACACCGGGTCTTCGACTTGCAGGTTGTCTGACGCGACCGCGGCGATCTCGTGATCGTGCAACCACTGCGCACATCGCCAGTCCAGGCCGGAATACAGTTCGGTCTTATTCCCTGTCTGCAGATACCTCGTCCACCAACCGGTTCGGATGAGCAGGATGTCACCGCGGCCGATTGTGACCCCCTGTGATCGAACGACATCGTCCAATTCCTCAGGAGTGATTGGGTTTCCGTGCTCGAGAAAGACCTCCGCGCCGCGATGGCGCACCACATCCAGCAGCACGCCGCGCGAGGTGATGCCTTTGCCGTCAACCTTCTCGATGCCCAGGTGACGGGCCCCGAGACTGGTCACCGAACCCGCTGGGATCCCGTTGTAGAGCTGGTCGTCGTAATAGACGTGCGACAGCGCATCCCACTGGGTGGCCGCCTGCAACGGCATGATGATCATGTCGTCGTTGAACCGGAACAGATTATCGACGAAGTACGGGCCCATCTGCGCCGCCGTCGGATTCCGGTCCCAATCCGGTCCGTACCGAGCCAGCGTGTTCGCGTCGCCACCGTCCACCGTCATCACGTGGATCGGATTGTGCCGAAAGCCGAAGGCGCCCTGCGGTCCCGACGAGCCGAAGTCCACACCGAGCGGAAACACCTTGCCGTGCCGGACCAAACTCGCGGCCTGAGCGACCTTTTCGTCGGTGATGAAGTTCAGTGTGCCGAGCTCGTCGTCATCACCCCAACGGCCCCAGTTGCTGACATCGCCAGCGGCTCGGCGAAAGTCGGTCACACTGGCCACGGAGCATGCCCTTCCTCGAGTTCGCGGGCGATAGCGGCCCCCACGTTTCCGCCGTCGACCCATAACACCTGGCCCGAAATATAGCTGGCCGCATTGCTATTCAGGAAGAGCAGAGCCGAGGCTTGCTCGGCGGGCCCGGAGACGCGACCCAGCGGCTTGGGGATGTCGTCGAGAAAGCCTTGCCCGTATGCCGTGCGCAACTGGTCCAGGATGGGCGTCTCGGTCACCCCGGGACCGGTGCAGTTGATCCGGATTCCACGCGCGCCCAGCGCCGTCGCGCTGCGCATGGTGTACAGGATGATCGCTTCCTTGGACAACTGATAGCCCGTCCCCAGCACCTCGGGATGGCGAGAGCACCAGTCGATACCCTCCCGCATGGTCGCGGTATGCAGCAACGGCGCCACTTCCCGCAGATGTTCTCGATACCCGGCTGCCGCGAGCGACGACACGCTGGCAATGGACGACCCCGCAACCATCTTCGGGAGCAGCGCCTCGGTGAGAAGACGCATCCCCAGGAAGTTGATGGTCACGACGAGTTGCGGGTCGCCGATCCCGGAAGACACCCCGGCAACATTGAACAGCGCGTCGACTCGGCCCGTGACCGCGGCTACCGCAGACTCGATCGATGCCTGGTCCGCGAGGTCGACCTCATGAAACTCGTCCATCTCGAAGCCGGGTCGCCGCTTGTCCAAGCCGATCACCTCGGCGCCGAGCTCGGTGAGCTGCCGAACCACGTGTTCGCCGATGCCGGAAGCACATCCGGTCACCACCGCGCGGCGACCGTCATAGCGCCACAGCTCGTCGATCTCTCCCAAGGCTGGCCCCGAAATTCTCCCGACTCAGATGCCCTCTGGCACTACTTCTGCTGTTCCTTTGCCCGCTGCGCCGCCTGAACGCGGCCTTCGTTGATCTCCGCCATGGCTTCGGGGATCTCGCTGGCGGTGAACTTACCGCCGCGACCAGTCGGGAGTCCACCAAACGAGTAATCCTCGTCGAATTGTGGTGCGGTCGATTTCGGCCTGCGCGCCTCCACCTTCTCGATGACGGGCTCGAGTCGCTTCGCCTTTTCGGCCACCGCCTTCGCGTCGCGCTCGATGAATTCGGGGAGCACCTCTTTGCCCATCAGCTCGATGGATTCCATGGTGCCCTCGTGGCTGCGCGGGTTGAGCAGCAAGATGATCTCGTCGACGCCGCTCTCTTCGTAACCGCGCAGGAACTCGCGCACTGTTGCCGGGGATCCGATTGCGCCCCGGCCGGGGCCGTAGGCCAGTGTCGGATCCTTTTCCACCTCCTCGAGATAGCGCTTCCACACTCCGGTCCGCCCGGGGGTATGCACTCCTGTCATGTAGTAGTGCATGATTCCGAACGAGAAGAACCCACCACCCTGGCCGAGCCGCTGCAGGGCGAGCTCGTCGGTCTTGGCCACCATCATCGACAGGTCACCGCCGATGGCCAAGATGTTCGGGTTGATTCGCGGAGTGACCGGGACGCCGTTCTCCTCGAACTCCTTGTAGTAGCCGTTGACCCGCTCGGTGAGCGGTCCGGGACCGGTGTAGGCGAAACTCAAAGCGCCGATGGCTTTTTGCGCGGCCATTTGCACACTTGCCGGCCGCGTGCAGGCGACCCACACCGGCGGGTGCGGCTTTTGCAGTGGCTTGGGCACGACGTTGCGCGCCGGCATCTGGACATGCTCGCCGTTGAACCCGGTGAACGGCTCCTCGATCATGCACCGGATCGAGACCTCGAGGGCCTCCTCCCACTGTGCCCGTTTGTCGGCGGGGTCGATGTTGAATCCACCGAGTTCACCGACCGACGACGATTCCCCGGTGCCGAATTCGACACGGCCGTTGGACAACAGGTCGAGGGTGGCGATGCGTTCGGCCACCCGGGCGGGGTGATTGACCGCCGGCGGCAGGTGCATGATGCCGAATCCCAGCCGGATGTTGTTGGTCCGTTGGCTGGCTGCGGCCAAGAATATTTCCGGCGCCGTCGAGTGGCAGTACTCCTCGAGGAAGTGGTGCTCGGTCAGCCACACCGTGGAGAATCCCGCTTTGTCGGCGGCCTCGACCTCATTGAGACAGTCCTGCAGCATGACGTGCTCGTCGTCAGGCGCCCAGGGCCGCGGGAGGGCGAATTCGTAGAACAGCGAGATTTTCATTGTTACCTCCTATGAGTATTAACGGCTCGGTTGGCTGCTTGGGCCGCAACGTGTTTCGCCGCGACATAGCCGAAGGTCATGGCTGGGCCGATGGTTGCCCCGGCGCCGGCGTAGCTGCGGCCCATCACCGGCGCGGAGGTGTTACCCACCGCGTAGAGTCCGGGCACCACGCTGCCGTCGGTCCGCAGTACCCGGGCGTGTTCGTCGGTCAGCAGGCCGCCCGAGGTCCCGAGATCCCCGAGCACGATCCGGAAGGCGTAGTACGGCGGATCACCAAGCGGATACAGGTTCGGGTTGGGTAAGGTGTGGTCGCCGTAGTAGTTGTCATACACGCTGTCGCCACGGTTGAAATCGTCGTCGTGGCCCTTACGGGCGAGTTCGTTGAAGCGGCGGGCGGTCTCGCCAAGCTGCTCGGGCGGAACGCCGATCTTGGCCGCCATTTCGTCCCACGTGGTGGCCGCTTTGACCACACCCGATTCCAGCCAGGCCGGTGGGATCTTCCGGCCGGTGGGCACGGGCGCACCGGGGATCTTGGGTATCGGCAGGTGTCCGCCGACTACGTAGCGATTGAACGATCTGTGGTCGGTGATCAGCCAGCACGGGATGTGGGTGACGCCGGACCTCTGACCCTCGATCATCGCGTGACCGAAGTCCATGTAAGGCGCTGCCTCGTTGATGAAACGTTTGCCCGCGCCGTTGACGATGAACTGCGCCGGCATCATCCGTTCGTTGAGCATGAATTGCATACGGCCGTCCGGCCACTGGATCGCGGGGAACCACCACGCTTCATCGAGCAGATCCGTTGCAGCTCCAACCTTTTGGCCTGCGCGGATGCCGTCGCCCATGGCTGCGGGATTGCCGAAGCTCCAGTCCTGGTCTACCTCGGGCAGCAGCTCCTTGCGCCAGGCGAGGTCGTGGTCGAATCCGCCGGACGCCAGGATGACGCCCAGGCGTGCGCCGATCTGCTGCGACTTGCCCTCTCGTTCCACCACCGCGCCGGTGACGGTTCCGTCGGAGTCGGTGAGTAACTGCACCATCGGCGAGTCCAGCCACAGCGGGATACCACGCTCCCGCAGCGCCAACCGGAGCCGGGCCGCCAGCGACTGTCCGATCGCCGCCATCCGCTCGCCGAACACCCTCGCCCGGACCATTCGCGCAATCAACTTGAGCAGCACGCCTTTGCCGGCCCATGACTGCCTGATCCGGTAGAACGTGCGCAGCTCCTTGGGGCCCAGCCAAATTCCCTTCGGCGCCAGCGCCAGGGGTTGCAGCAGCTTCTGCTCGTCGGGGCCCAACTTGCGCAGGTCGATGGGCGGCACGTTGATGGTGCTGCCCAATTCGGAGCCGCCGGGCAACTCCGGGTAGTAGTCGGCATAGCCGGGCTTCCAGACGAATTCGAACCATCCCGACAGCTGCTCCAAGAACTCAAGCATCTGCGGTGCGGTCTCGACGTATTGCCGCAGCCGCGCCTCGCTGACCAGACCATCAGTGATTTGTTTGAGGTAATCCACAACGCCGTCCGGTGAGGGCACGTATCCCTCTCGCCGCTGGGCCGGAGCCCCGGGAACCCAGATGCCACCGCCGGACAAAGCGGTGGAACCGCCGAAGTGAGAGGACTTTTCGATCACCAGCGCGTCAAGTCCGGCGGCCTGGGCCGTCAATGCGGCGGTCATGCCGCCGCCGCCCGACCCGACGATGAGTACATCGACAACGTGATCGAAACCGTCCAACGCCGCCGTCATTTCGGAAGTGCCGTTCTGATGGCGAAACCGGCGATCAGTTCGGGTGCGGGTTTGTAAAACCGCGCCGTGGTTTGGTAGGGCCCCGCCGTTTCCAGCGCCGCGAATGCCGCCACCCAAGTACGGATTTCGTGTGCGGAGCTGCCGCCCTCGTGGGCGACGAAAGAGTTCGACCACTGGTCCAATTCGCTCAGCCATCCTCCGTCGATGATCTCCAGGAACCGGTGGTCCCACGTCGGGTTGAGCGGCTGCAGTTGGCTGTCGCCGGCGGCGAAGTTTCTGGCCGCTTGGATGACGGCCGCTTGCCGGGCCTGCCGCTGCTCGGGTGTCATCGGCTGGCCGTGCACGATCCGCTCCAGCACCGGTTCGGGCGCGGTCGCCAGGGTCGGCACGGGCGGACTGTGGGACAGTCCGCCGGATCCCAGGATCAGGATTCGCTTGTCCAGGGTGGCCAGATAATTGCCGACGGCGGTACCGAGTGCACGGCAGCGATGCATCGGCCCCAGTGGCACGCCGATGGCGTTGACGAAGATCGGTATCACAGGGCGCGAGAGTGCGTCGCCGAAAAGCTTTTCCAGCGGCTGCACCGTGCCGTGATCCACGTCCATGCTGGCCGATACCGCCACGTCGACGCCTTCGTCGAGGACCGCTTTAGCGCAATCGACCGCAAGCTGCTCGGGTACGTCCAACGGGCCGGCATGGGTGCCGTAATCGCCCACACCGCAGGCGCTGGTGCCGATACAGAACGGCGGCATCACCTTATAGAAGAAGCCGTTGTAGTGATCCGGAGAGAAGATGACGACCAGTTCGGGGTCATACTCTTCGACAAATCTGCGTGCTTCGGCGATTGCGCCGTCGATGTCGTCAAGCAGGTCCCGCGACGGCCCCGGAAGATTCAGGAGAGGGCTGTGCGACATACAGCACAGAGCCAGTGCCACTTTGCAAATCACCTCCTCGCGGCGTGAGTGTGAGCGCGTCAAGGAGCGCGGCGCTCAGGTCGGGGGCGCGCTGAGCGATGCAGGCACCCGCGATGCATCGGTCGGGGCGAAGGAACAGCACCGAGTCGGAGTGGGTGTCGAACCAGGATTTGAGGCCACCGTGCCGATCGCCCACGACGACGACGTCGGGGTCGTCGTGGCCGGCCCAGTGCAACTGCGTCGCCGGTCGGAGTGCAAAGAATCGGGCGCCCAGCGCTTTCCAGTTGGCGAACGCTACGTCGCCGAGAATTTTGCGTGGGTTGTTGTTCCAGCACAGCACGGCGAACCATGCGCCGAGTACGTCGTCGAGCAACACGTTCTGCCGGTTTCGGGTGTCCACGTGCGGCTGGATGAACAGCGTTCCGACCGGCGAATCGGAGCGGCCCGGCGCGGCGTGCACGACGGCACCGTGCTCGTAGCGGGGCATCGGCTTGAACC
>NZ_LZKU01000267.1 GCF_001672975.1 Mycobacterium sp. 1465703.0 | reverse complement strand
ATCGCCGCGGCGCGGCAGACTGGCCCGGTCGCAGAATGCGCTCGGCCGCAGCATGCTGGGCCTGATCGGCGGCGGCGCGGTGACGGTCTCGGGCTCGGGAAGTTCGACCTCGGAGATGGTGCGCCGCGGCGCGTCGTGGGGAATGGTCGCGTCGTCGCCTACCGCGGGCAGCCCGGTGGTGTCGAGCCGATCGGCCGTCGCGGTCTGGCTGAAGGTGATGCCCGAGGACGCGGTGTAGCCGCCGGATCTGTCGATTGCCCCGGGTTCGGGCCCCCTCGAGAAGCTGATCCGGCGGCGGCGGTGCCGCCGCAGCCCCACGACGAGCGCGGTGATGGCGATGAGGACGACTAGAGCTATCAGGACCGCAAGTGCGATCCAAAGACCTTGGGACACGCTGACATTGTTTCAGGGCCAGCGTGGCCGCCCGGCCGCCCCCGAGATCGAGGAGATCGCCCCCACCGAAGGCCGGCTAGAGCGGCTGCGCGGCAGACTGGCCCGGTCGCAGAATGCGCTCGGCCGCAGCATGCTGGGCCTGATCGGCGGCGGCGACCTGGACGAAGACGCCTGGCAGGACGTCGAGGACACGCTGTTGATCGCCGACCTCGGCCCGGTGGTCGCCGAATCCGTGATCGCCCAGCTGCGTACCCGACTGGCCAGCAGCGACGTGCGCACCGAGGCCGACGCCAAGGCCGTGCTGCGCGACGTGCTGATCAAGGAATTGCAGCCCGGTATGGACCGGTCGATCCGGGCACTGCCGCACGCCGACCACCCCTCGGTGCTGCTGATCGTCGGCGTGAACGGCACCGGAAAGACCACCACCGTCGGCAAATTGGCCCGGGTGTTGGTCGCCGACGGGCGACGCGTCGTCCTGGGTGCCGCCGACACCTTCCGGGCCGCAGCGGCCGACCAGCTGCAGACCTGGGCGTCCCGGGTGGGCGCGGAGGTGGTGCGCGGCCCTGAAGGCGCCGACCCGGCATCGGTGGCGTTCGACGCCGTCGACAAGGGCATCGCCGCGGGCGCCGACGTGGTGCTGATCGACACCGCCGGCCGGCTGCACACCAAGGTCGGCCTGATGGACGAGCTCGACAAAGTTAAGCGCGTGGTAACACGGCGCGCCGCGGTCGACGAGGTGCTGCTGGTCCTCGACGCCACCATCGGTCAGAACGGTCTGGCCCAGGCCCGGGTGTTCGCCGAGGTGGTCGAGATCTCCGGTGCCGTGCTGACCAAACTGGACGGAACGGCCAAGGGCGGCATCGTCTTTCGGGTTCAGCAAGAACTCGGCGTGCCGGTCAAATTGGTCGGACTAGGCGAGGGTCCGGACGACCTCGCGCCGTTCGAACCGGCGGCGTTCGTCGACGCGTTGCTCGGCTGAAACGCCTTATCCCGCGAGTGGGACGTTAATACCGCCGAAACACTGCGGCCCCATCGCCGAAACAACAATCTCGCAATGTTCTGAACAGGTCATCGGACGCATGTCTGACGGCCAGTTGTGGGCCGACCGGAGGAGATTGCGAGTGACATACCCGATACTGGGCCAGCCCAATACCGGCGATACCGCCTGGATGTTGGCCAGTTCCGCGCTGGTGCTGTTGATGACGCCGGGTCTGGCGTTTTTCTACGGCGGGATGGTGCGCGCCAGAAGCGTTCTGAACATGCTCATGATGAGCATCAGCGCGATGGGCGTCGTCACCGTGCTGTGGGTGCTTTACGGCTATTCGATCGCCTTCGGCGACGACGTAGGCAACTTCATGGGCAAGCCGACGTCGTATTGGGGTCTCAAAGGCCTCATCGGCGTCAACGCGGTGGCCGCCGATCCGAGCAAAGGCACTGCGGCAACGGATATTCCGCTAGCAGGCACGCTGCCCGCCACGGTGTTCGTGGCCTTCCAGCTGATGTTCGCGATCATCACCGTCGCCCTGATCTCCGGCGCGGTGTCAGACCGGTTGAAGTTCGGCGCCTGGCTGGTGTTCGCCGGTCTGTGGGCCACGTTCGTCTACTTTCCAGTCGCCCACTGGGTTTTCGCCTTCGACGGCTTCGCTTCCGAGAAGGGTGGCTGGATCGCCAACAAGCTGCACGCGATCGACTTCGCCGGCGGCACCGCGGTCCACATCAATTCCGGTGTGGCGGGCCTGATGCTGGCGATTGTGCTTGGTAAGCGCCGCGGTTGGCCCACCACGTTGTTCCGGCCGCACAACCTGCCGTTCGTGATGCTGGGTGCTGGGTTGCTGTGGTTCGGCTGGTACGGGTTCAACGCCGGGTCGGCCACCAGCTCCAACGGTGCGGCGGGGTCGACGTTCATGACCACCACGATCGCGACGGCCACCGCCATGCTCGGCTGGATGCTCACCGAGCGCATCCGCGACGGCAAGGCGACGACGCTGGGCGCGGCGTCGGGCATCGTCGCGGGCCTGGTGGCCATCACGCCGTCCTGCTCGTCGGTCAATGTGCTGGGCGCGCTGGTGGTGGGCCTGGTGGCCGGCGTGCTGTGCGCGTTGGCGGTCGGCCTGAAATTCCGGCTGGGCTTCGACGACTCGCTAGACGTGGTCGGGGTGCACCTGGTCGGCGGGTTGGCCGGCACGCTGCTGGTGGGGCTGCTCGCCGCGCCGGAGAGCCCGGCCATCAACGGTGTCACCGGCGTGTCCAAGGGATTGCTCTACGGCGGCGGCTGGGCTCAACTCGAGCGGCAGGCAGTCGGCGCGTTCAGTGTTCTTATCTACTCTGGGGTGGTTACGCTGATTCTGGCTTTGATCCTGAAGTACACCATCGGCCTTCGTCTCAACCCAGAGGCGGAAGCGACCGGTATCGATGAGGCCGAGCACGCCGAGAGTGGTTACGATTTCGCCGTGGCTACCGGCTCGGTTCTCCCGCCGCGGGTCGCTGTGGCGGATACCCGCAACGGTCTGGAGGAGGAGCGAGTGGGCGACAAAGTGGAGGCAGAGCAGTCATGAAGCTGATCACCGCGATCGTAAAGCCGTTCACGCTCGATGACGTGAAGACCAGTCTCGAGGACGCAGGCGTCCTGGGGATGACGGTCAGCGAAATCCAGGGCTACGGACGACAGAAGGGCCACACCGAGGTGTACAGGGGCGCCGAATACTCGGTCGACTTCGTGCCCAAGGTGCGCATCGAGGTCGTTGTCGACGACTCCATCGTCGACAAGGTCGTGGACAGCATCGTCCGGGCGGCGCGCACCGGCAAGATCGGTGACGGCAAAGTGTGGGTGAGCCCCGTGGAAACCATCGTGCGGGTGCGTACCGGCGAGCGCGGAACCGATGCACTATGACATTCGCTGTCAATTGCTGATTCGACCCGGGCGGGCGCCGACGGTATGAATCCGTCCGACCCCGACTCGTCCGGGCACCTAGCGGGGACAGGAAGCGCTTGCGGGGCAGTCGATCTGGCTGCCTCGCGGCGCCAACTTCTGTCGCAGGGTAGCAAGCTGCACGCCGCCGAACTACGGCATGCCTGGCTGGATCTGCACGAATCCTGGTTGATGGCCAAGGCGGCCGAGATCGGGATCACCGAAGACAGTGGCTTCGCGATCGTCGGGATCGGCGGATTGGGCCGCCACGAACTGTTGCCGCATTCCGACCTCGATCTAATGCTGTTGCACGACAACAAGTCCGACGCGGTGTTGGGCAAGGTCGCCGATAAGTTGTGGTATCCGTTGTGGGACGCCAACGTTCGGCTCGACCACAGCGTGCGCACCGTTTCCGGGGCCCTCGGCATCGCCAACGCCGACATGATCGCGGCCTTGGGCATGCTGGACTCCCGGCACATCGCCGGCGATGCACGTTTGTCCGACGAATTGATCGCCGGCGCACGGCGACAGTGGCGCAGCGCAATTCGCTCCCGGATGAACGAGCTCGTCGAGATGACGCAGACCCGCTGGGACCGTTGCGGCCGGATCGCGCAGCGCGCTGAGCCGGACCTGAAATCGGGTTGCGGTGGTCTGCGCGATGTGCAGCTGCTCGATGCGCTGGGCGTGGCCCAGCTTATCGACCGGCACGGGATGGCCCGTCCGGAATCACCCGGGGGCTCGCTCGACGATGCTCATCTGACGCTGCTCGACGTGCGCACCGAGCTGCACCGGGTATCCGGCCGCGGACGCGATCAGCTGCAGGCCCAGTACGCCGACGAGATCAGTGCCGCGCTGCACATCGGTGACCGATTTGACTTGGCGCGCAAGCTGTCCGATGCCGGGCGCACCATCGCCTACCATGCCGAGACCGGCATTCGGACGGCCGAGAACGCGCTGCCGCGCCGCGGCGTGACGGCCCTGGTGCGGCGACCCAAGCGCCGCCCACTGGACGAGGGGGTCGTCGAATATGCGGGCGAGATCGTGCTTGCCCGCGACGCACGTCCCGATGCCGACGTGGGTTTGGTGTTGCGGGTGGCCGCCGCGGCCGCCGATACCGGGTTGCCGATCGGCGCCGCCACGCTGAGCCGGTTGGCCGCCGGCGCGCCGGAGATGCCGGTCCCGTGGCCGCGAGAGGCGTTGGACGACTTACTGGTTGTGCTCTCCGCGGGGCCGACCACGGTGGCCACCATCGAAGCGCTCGACCGCACCGGGTTGTGGGGCCGGTTGCTGCCGGAATGGGACGCCATCCGCGACCTGCCGCCCCGCGACGTCGCGCATAAATGGACGGTGGACCGCCACGTCATCGAGACGGCCGTCAACGCCGCACCGCTGTCCACCCGGGTGGCGCGGCCCGACCTGCTGGCACTGGGCGCACTGCTGCACGACATCGGTAAGGGCCGCGGCGTCGACCACAGCGTGCTCGGTGCGGGCCTGGCGCTGGAGATCGGCCCCAGGCTGGGCCTCGTGCCGGTCGAGGTGGAAATGCTCGCTCAGCTGGTCCGCCACCACCTGTTGCTGCCGATGGTGGCTACCCGCAGTGATTTGAATGACCCGAAAACCATTGAGCGCGTAGTGAAAGCGCTGAGCGGTGACGCGCTGTTGCTCGAAGTTCTGCACGCGCTGACCGAGGCGGACTCGAAGGCTACCGGACCCGGAGTGTGGAGCGACTGGAAGGCGGCGCTGATCGACGACCTGGTCCGGCGCTGCCGGCTGATGATGGCGGGGGAGCCGTTACCGAAGATCGAACCCGCTGCGCCGCAATATGTTTCGCTCGCGGCCGAGGGCGGCGTCCATGTGGACATCAAGCCCAGCGGCGGTGAGCGCCTGGAGCTGGTGATGGCCGCACCGGATCAGCGCGGACTGGTATCGAAAGCCGCCGCGGTGCTGGCGCTGAACTCGCTGCGAATCCATTCGGCGTCGGCCAGCACTCACGAGGGTTTCGCGATCGTCGAATTCGTGGTGTCGCCGCTGTTCGGTTCACCGCCGGAGGCGGGTCTGCTGCGCCAGCAGTTCACCGGCGCGCTGGCCGGCGACGTCGACGTGCTGGGCACGCTGGAAAAACGCGACGGCGACGCCGTCAGCGCGGCGACCAACCGGGCCGGCGAAGTCCAGGTCGGGGTGCCGGTGACCCGATCGACCGCCCCGCCGCGCATCCTGTGGATCGACTCGGCCTCACCCGACCAGTTGATCGTCGAAGTCCGCGCCATGGATCGGCTGGGGCTGCTCGCGCTGCTTACCCGCGCGCTGGAGCGGGCCAACGCCGACATCCTCTGGGCGAAGGTCAACACCTTCGGGTCGACGGCGGCGGACGTCTTCTGCGTGACTACCTCCGCCCAACCGGCCGAGGCCGAGCATTGCGCCCGGGATGCGGTCGAACAGAGCCTGCTCGCCGTGCTGGGTGGTGGCCCGGCGGTCGAAGTGCTCGAGGAACCCGTCGGCGACTAGGCCCGCGGCGCCGGGCCGTCGCTACTGCTCGGCGTTGAGCTGTCGCACCGCATCGATGCGCGCCCGCAGCTGTTCACGGCTCGCCGCGGCGATCGGCGGGCCGCCGCAGCGGCGCCGCAACTCGCTGTGGATCCAGCCGTGCGGCTTGCCGGTCCGGTGATGGGCGATCGAGACCAGGGTGTTGAGCTCGCGGCGCAGCTCCCGAAGCTGGCCGTGCACGGTGGCCGGCGGGGCCTGGCCGGACGACCCCGCGCCGGCTTGTCGGGCCCGCTTTTGCAGCTGTTCGTCTTGACGCTGGTGCAGCAGCGCTCGCATCTGCTCGGCATCGAGCAGCCCGGGGATGCCGAGGTAGTCCGCCTCCTCGTCGCTGCCGGCCGGTGCGGCGGTGCCGAACGAGGATCCGTCGAAGATGAGCTGATCGAGTTCGGCGTCGGCACCCAACGAGGTGAAACCCTTGTCGAGGTCGCTCTTCTCGTCCTGTGTCTTGGTGGCGGGGTCGCCGTCGAGAGGGTCGCCCTCGGAGACGCGGTGCGGCTCGCCGAGCACGTGGTTGCGCTGGGCCTCCAGCTCGCTCGCGAGCTGCAGCAGGTTCGGCACCGAGGGCACGAAGATGCTCGCGATCTCACCCGGGCGGCGCGACCGCACGAACCGGCCGATGGCCTGAGCGAAGAACAGCGGCGTCGAGGCGCTGGTGGCGTAGATCCCGACCGACAGCCGCGGCACGTCCACACCCTCGGAGACCATGCGCACCGCGACCAGCCAGCGGCTGGTGCTGGCGGCGAAGTCGCTGATGCGCGCCGACGATCCCGGGTCGTCCGAGAGCACCAGCGTCGGCGCCTCGCCGGTCAGCTTGGTCAGTAGCACGGCATAGGCGCGCGCGGCGGTCTGATCCGAGGCGATGATCATGCCGCCGGCATCGGGTATGTGCGTGCGTAGCTGGCGCAGCCGTTGATCCGCGGCGGTGATCACCGCGGGCATCCATTCGCCGGCGGGGTCCAGCGCCGTGCGCCACGCCCGTGCGGTCTGCTCGGCGGACAGCGGCTCGCCGAGGCGGGCCGCGTGCTCCTCGCCGGCGCTGTCGCGCCACCGCGCCTCCCCGGAGTAGGCGAGGAAGACCACCGGCCGGACCACGCCGTCGGCCAGGGCGTCGGTGTAGCCATAGGTGTGGTCGGCCTGGGACCGCCTGATCCCGTCGGGACCGGCCTCGTAGGTCACGAACGGGATGGGGCTGTCGTCGCTACGGAAGGGCGTTCCGGTCAGGGCGAGCCGGCGGGTCGCGTCGCCGAAGGCCTCGCGGATGGCGTCGCCCCACGTCTTGGCGTCGCCGCCGTGGTGGATCTCGTCGAAGACGACCAGCGTCTTGCGCTGCTCGGTGCGCACCCGGTGCAGCGTCGGATGCGCGGCGACCTGAGCGTAGGTGACCATCACGCCGTGGTACTCCGGCGCGATGCGGGCGTTGCTGTTGGAGAACTTCGGGTCCAGCGCGAGGCCGTAGCGCTGCGCGGCCTGCGCCCACTGCACCTTCAGGTGCTCGGTGGGCACCACCACGGTGATGTGCTCGACGGCGCGCTGGCCGAGCAGTTCGGCCGCCACCCGCAACGCGAAGGTGGTCTTCCCCGAGCCCGGGGTGGCAACCGCGAGGAAATCGCGCGGCTGGGCGGCGAGGTACTTGACCAACGCCCTGCGCTGCCAGCCACGCAGCACGCCGGTGCCGCTGGTCTCGCCGGGAACGCTGTTGGCCTGCGCCTGGATGCTGCTGAGCGGCACCGACACAGGCCCCCCGTTCATTGCTCGTCGACGCGGCTAACTCGATTGAGTAGCGGCTGTGAAATCTAGCACGCCAACGCTTTTCGGCGCAGTAACGACTCGACTGGCTATCGTGTCGGGCGCACCGTTTCGCGGGTCTGCAGCCATTCATGGATGCGTTCGGCAACGTCGGCCCAGCCCGGTTCGAGCATCATGTTGTGGCCCATGGAGAAGAATTCCGGCTCGGTGCGGTAGGCGCGTGCCGTGTTGCGTACCTCACGGACGCTGACGAAGCCGTCGTACGTGGCGCCAAGTACCAGAATCGGGGTGGTCACCCGCTTGGTTCTGACGCGGCGGATCATCGGATCGGTCATAGCGGCACGCATACTTTCGGCTCCCGCCCGCTGTCTACAGGATTCGACGACGGCCTCCGGCGTGTCGGCGCAGAACAGGTATTCGCGGGCCAGCGCCGGGGTGGCCAAAAATTTCAGCAGGGTGGGGTCGCTCCACGATTCCATCGTCATCGACGGCCGGCGGCGCCACACCCGCAACGCCAGGGTGAGTACGCCCTGCGGCGGCACCGATCCCACCAGCACCGCGGCCGGGGCGCTGCGGTCTTCCAGGTAACGCTGGACCACGAAGCCGCCCAGGGAATGGCCGATCAGGATCGGGCCGCCGCCCAGATCGTCGGCCACCGACCGGACGTCATCGATGTAGTCGGCGATGGACACCTTCGGCAACGGCTTGGGCGCGGGGCTGGCGCCGTGTCCGCGCAGGCTGACTGCGACCGCCCGGTAGCCGGCATCGGCGAAGAAGTCCAGGAAGTGTTCCCAGCACCACGCCCCATGCCAGCCGCCGTGCACGAACAGCAGCGGCACCGGATGCGCTGCGCTGGCAGACCCCTTGTCGATCACCTCGAGCATGAGCTGACCTTCGTTTGCCGGGGGCCGGTCGTCAAGGCTTTCGGTCCTGCTCAGGCCCGCGAGTGTGCGGTTAGCCGCACCCTCGGCGCCGAGTGTGCAGCCAGCGGCACACTCGCGCATGCGCACGACCACTAGGCTGGCGGGGTGTTTGAATCGCTGTCCGACCGATTGACCGGTGCCCTTCAGGGGCTGCGCGGCAAGGGTCGACTGACTGACGCTGATATCGAGGCCACCACCCGCGAAATCCGGCTGGCGCTGTTGGAAGCCGACGTGTCGCTGCCCGTGGTGCGCGCGTTCGTCACCCGGATCAAGGACCGCGCCAAAGGCGCCGAGGTCTCCGGTGCCCTCAACCCGGCGCAGCAAGTCGTCAAGATCGTCAACGAAGAACTCATCGGCATCCTGGGCGGGGAGACCCGTCAGCTGGCGTTCGCCAAGACCCCGCCGACCGTGGTGATGCTCGCCGGTCTGCAGGGTTCCGGTAAGACTTCGCTGGCCGGCAAGCTGGCCGCATGGCTGCGCGGCCAGGGGCACACCCCGCTGCTGGTGGCCTGCGACCTGCAGCGCCCGGCCGCGGTGAACCAGCTGCAGGTCGTCGGTGAGCGCGCCGGGGTCCCGGTCTTCGCGCCGCATCCCGGTGCGTCCCCCGAATCCGGTCCCGGCGACCCGGTCGCGGTGGCGGCCGCGGGACTCGCCGAGGCGCACGCCAAGCATTTCGACGTCGTCATCGTCGACACCGCCGGCCGGTTGGGTATCGACGACGAGCTGATGGCCCAGGCCGCGGCCATCCGCGACGCCGTCAACCCCGACGAAGTCCTGTTCGTGCTGGACGCGATGATCGGTCAGGATGCCGTTACCACCGCGGAGGCGTTCCGCGAAGGCGTCGGCTTCACCGGTGTGGTGCTGACCAAGCTCGACGGTGACGCGCGAGGTGGCGCCGCGCTCTCGGTCCGCGAGGTGACCGGCGTCCCAATCCTTTTCGCGTCCACCGGCGAGAAGCTGGAAGACTTCGACGTCTTCCACCCCGACCGGATGTCCAGCCGCATCCTGGGCATGGGCGACGTGCTGAGCCTGATCGAGCAGGCCGAGCAGGTCTTCGACGCCGAACAGGCCGAGGCGGCCGCCGTCAAGATCGGCACCGGCGAGCTGACCCTCGAGGACTTCCTGGAACAGATGCTGGCCATCCGCAAGATGGGCCCGATCGGCAACCTGCTGGGCATGCTGCCCGGCGCCGGACAGATGAAGGATGCGCTGGCCCAGGTCGACGACAGCCAGCTCGACCGCCTGCAGGCCATCATTCGTGGCATGACTCCCGCGGAGCGGGCGGACCCCAAGATCATCAACGCGTCCCGGCGGCTGCGCATCGCCAACGGTTCGGGCGTCACGGTGTCCGAGGTCAACCAGCTGGTCGACCGCTTCTTCGAAGCCCGCAAGATGATGTCGTCCATGCTCGGCGGGATGGGGATCCCCGGGATGGGCCGCAAGTCGGCGACGCGAAAGTCCAAGGGGGCCAAGGGCAAGAAGGGCAAGAAGGGCGGACGCGGTCCGACGCCGCCGAAGGGCAAGAGCCCATTTGGGCCCGGAGCGCCTGGGATGCCAGGCATGCCGGCCGGATTCCCCGACCTGTCGCAGATGCCCGAAGGCCTCAACGAGCTACCGCCCGGCTTGGCCGACTTCGACCTGTCCAAGCTGAAGTTCCCGGGCAAGCCGTGACGATCGCGAGCGCGGCGGAGCCGGGCGAAGCGGGTCGTCACCATTGGACCGTGACGATCGCGAGCGCGGCGGAGCCGGGCGAAGCGGGTCGTCACCATTGGACCGTGACGATCGCGAGCGCGGCCGCGGGGGCACTCCCCGGCTCCGCGGGGACCCCGCCCGCTTGCGGGGGACCGGGCGAAGCGGGTCGTCACCATTGGACCGGAAGAAAGTAGCCGCCGGAGTGCGCATGCATGTGCGGGGTGTGGGGCTGCCCGACGAAAACGAGATCGAACTGTGGATCGTCGACGGCCGCATCAGCGCCGAACCGGTCGCCGGCGCCGACACCGTCTTCGACGGCGGCTGGATTGTGCCCGGACTGGTCGACGCGCACTGCCACGTCGGTCTGGGTGATCACGGCGAGATTCCGCTGGACGACGCGATCGCCCAAGCCGAGATCGAGCGCGACGTCGGCGCGCTGCTGTTGCGGGACTGCGGCTCGCCCACCGACACCCGCAGCCTCGACGACCGCGACGATCTGCCTCGCATCATCCGGGCCGGAAAGCATCTGGCCAGACCCAAGCGGTATGCGGCGGGCTTCTCGCGCGAACTGGACGACGAATGGCAACTGCCGGACGCCGTCGCCGAGGAGGCCCGCCGCGGCGACGGCTGGATCAAGCTGGTCGGGGACTGGATCGACCGCAGTGTCGGTGATCTCGCGCCGCTGTGGTCCGACGACGTCCTCAAGGCCGCCATCGAAACCGCGCACGCCTATGGCGCCCGGGTCACCGCGCACGTCTTCAGCGAGGACGCGCTGCCGGGGCTGATCAACGCCGGCATCGACTGCATCGAGCACGGCACCGGGCTCACCGACGAGACCATCGAGTTGATGGTCGAGCACGGCACCGTCCTGGTCCCGACGCTGGTCAACATCGTCGAGAACTTCCCCGGCATCGCCGACGCCGCCGCGAAGTATCCGGTATATGCCGCGCACATGCGCGACCTGCATGCGCGTGGTGTGTCCCGGATCGCCGCGGCCCGCGATGCGGGTGTGCCCATCTTTGCGGGCAGCGACGCCGGCACCATGGTGGCGCCCGGACGGATCGCCGACGAGGTCGAGGCGCTCAAGAGCATCGGGATGAGCCCGACGGAGGCGCTGGGCGCGGCGTGCTGGGACGCGCGTCGCTGGCTCGGCCGGCCCGGAGCGCGGGTCCTGGGAGAAACACAGCAGGTCGGCGGAGGCGCCGTGATCCAGCCCGAGCCGGCCG
>NZ_LZKU01000266.1 GCF_001672975.1 Mycobacterium sp. 1465703.0 | reverse complement strand
GCGGTGCTGTCGGCGAACTCCAGCTTCTTCAGCGCGTCGATGGTCGCCTGATGTTGCGGGGTCGGCGGCACCAGCAGATAAGGCGTGCCCGCGAAACCGACCAGGCCGAGGTTGATGCCGGGGGTGAGCTGGCCGGCGAACTGAGTGGCGGCCTGTTCGGCGGCCTTGAGCCGGTTGGGTTCGACGTCGGTCGCGCGCATGGACTGCGACATGTCGATCACCAGCATGATGACGGCGCGGTTGAGCGGGATGCGGACATCGGACGTCGGTCCGGCCATGGCGGTGGTCAGCAGCACCAGCGAGGTGGCGAGCAGGATGGTCGGCACGTGTCGCCACCGGCTGGGCCGCGGTGGCGCCACCCGCTCCAGCACCTCCATGTTGGCGAAGCGCAGCACCCGGCGACGGCGGGCGAATTGCTGCACGACGTAGAGGCCGATCACCAACAGCACGATCAGCAGCACCAGGAAGAACCAGGCGTTCTGGAAGCCGGTCAGCGAGACCGGTCCCAGCAGGGGCACCTTCATGTCCAGCCACCCTATGCGCCGAACTCCGGCGGTGCATGGGCCGCGGCCGGAGGATTAGCCGGCGTCGAGATCGCGCCGCTGGGTGAACTTGATGTCCAGGCTGCGCAGGTGGGTGTGCAGTCCGGCGTCCTGGATGGGGATCAGGTGAGCGGGCTCGTCCGTCTCGTTGTAATGGGCGTGCCACATGCCCGGCGGGGTGGTGAAGGCGCAACCGGCCCGCCAGTCCATTCGGATCGGGTCGACGATGTCACCGCGGGAGTCCAGGCGGGTACCGAGCAGCGTGTAGCAACCGGACGCCGGCGCATCGAGGATGAGATCCAGCGCAACCGACTGGTGCCGGTGCGGGCGCTGCACCTGGTTGGGCGGCAGCACGCCGAACATGGCCCACAGCACGTGGGTGATGGTCAGCGTCTGCTCCTGGTTGGCGTTGGCCAGCAGCACGCTGACCCGGCTCTTCTCGTTGGCTCCGGGGCGCGCGGCGATCTCGTCGAGCTTGGCCACCGCGTCGGCGCGGCGGAACTTGGTCGGGCGGAACCGCGGCTGGGTGGCTTCGGCGCCCAGGTAGCGCATCAGCGGCTCGTCGTGCACCCAATACATGGCCGTATCGGCGCTGGCGTAGAAGACCGACCGGCTGCCGGCGGGCAGCGTCACGAAGTCGCCCTTCTCCCACTCGACGAGCTGCCCGTTGACCGCCGCGAAGCCGCGCCCGTAGAGCACGTAGTACAGCTGTGAGGTGGCGTTGGGGCTGGTGTCGATCTGTTCTTTGGCGCGGATGCTGACGAAGTTGGCCAACAACGCCGGGCTCGTCGCCGCGCCGGTGTCGATGCCCAGCTCGTCGGACAGATCCAGCGGGATCACGCCGGTCGGAGCATCCAGGTAGAGCTCGGGCTCGAACCGCTTCATCGGAACCGGCGGGACATGTCCGGACGCTATCGGGTTCGCCGCCTTGGAGTACTCGAAGTACTCGGCCTGCTGCGCCCATTCTTCGAACCGGCCCTCGAACCCGTACTCGGCCACGTTGATCATCGGCGCCGGGATCGTCGGGTCCAGGTTGGGGGTCAATATCTGCGTCGCGGGCATCTGCGGCCTCCCTCAGCACTTGGGTATCTCTTGTATATGAATAGTATTTATCTCGTATCTCAGTGTCAATCCGCGCAGCTAGCGGCTGCGGTGTACGGTCATGACCACGCGTGAGATACGACTGAGCTACAAGGGCGGTGGCGATGGCGGCACAAAAACCCCGGCCGGCCACGGCCAAGGACCGCGCACTCGACTACGTCAAGACCCAGGTGCTCACCGGTGCACTTCCCGGCGGCGAGCTGATCAGCGAAGGCGACGTCGCCACCGCGCTGGGAATGTCACGCACCCCGGTGCGCGAAGCGTTCCTACGGCTCGAGGCCGAGGGACTGTTGCGGCTGTATCCGCAGCGTGGCGCGCTGGTGGTTCCGGTCTCGCCCGACGAGGTGCGCGCGGTCATTCAGGCCCGGCTGGTGCTCGAGCAGTTCGCGGCCGGCCAGGTGATCGCCCGTGGCCCGGCCGTGCGCACCGTGGTCTTCGACCGGCAATCGGGCGAACTGCAGCGCCAGCGCGACACCGCGGCGGCGGCCGACTGGCGGGGATTCCTGGAATGCGACCGCGCCTTCCACGCCGTCACGCTGGAAGAGTCGGGCAACGCCATCCTGGCCAATTTCTACTCGACATTGCGCGACCGTCAGATGCGGATGATCGGCGTATCGGCACTGCGCGAACCGGATCGGGTGGCCACGATCTTGGCCGAGCATCGAGGCATTGCCGAAGCCTTGCGCGACGGCGATTTACCGCGCGCGCTACGAGCGGTGCAGACGCACCTGGCCAGCACGGTGCGTGCCATGGGGCTCTCCGTCGGGCCGGACCCGTTATGGGCTACCGGATTTGCTGGTCGTGGAGCAGACTGATCGATGACCCCCGGTGAAACGCGCCGGGTCTGCATCGAGGAGGCACCATGACGAAAGCGATAACGAGAGCGACTGTGGCCGTAGCGCTTATCGCATTCGCTGCGACGGGTGCGGCCATTCCGGCGAACGCGATGCCCGGCTTTGCGCGCACACCCGTTGCGCCGCAAGACAATCCCAGTCCCGGACTTCCCACCAATCCATCCGATCCCCGATGCGTGGGCATGCCGGAGTTGGCCGAGTGCCAGGGCGGACCGTATGCCGGTCCACCCACCGGTCCGGCGGATGCCAGCTGCATCAGCATGCCCACCGATCCGGTGTGCGCGGGAGGCCCGTACGCCCCGCCGCCAGCGGCTGAACCTGCGGCGGCACCTGAGCCGGTGGCCCCGCCACCAGCGCCTGAGCCCGCCATGGCACCTGAGCCGCCGATGGCCCCGCCAGCCATGCCGGTGGCGCCCGAGCCGCCGTCCGAGCCTTCCATCGGGACGCCCGGGCACATCTAACGGCGGGCTGAGGTCTAGCCGATCAGCACGGCATAGCGCGGCTTGATCACCTCGTCGATGATCGCCAACCGCTCGTCGAACGGGATGAACGCGGATTTCATCGCGTTGATGGTGAAGCGCTCCAGGTCACTCCACCCGTAGCCGAAAGCCTCTACCAGCCGGTGCATTTCGCGACTCATGAAGGTGTCGCTCATCAGCCGGTTGTCGGTGTTGACGGTCACCCGGAACCGGGTGCGGGCCAGCAGATCGAACGGGTGCTCGGCGATGCTGTTGACGGCACCGGTCTGCACGTTCGAGCTGGGGCATAGTTCCAGCGGAATTCGCTTGTCCCGCAAGATCGATGCCTGTTGCCCCAACCGGACTTGGCCGTCGTCGGACACCTCGATGTCGTCGACGATACGCACCCCGTGCCCCAACCGGTCGGCGCCGCAAAAGGCGATCGCCTCATGAATGGACGGCAGCCCGAAGGCCTCACCGGCATGAATAGTGAAGCGGGCGTTGTGATCTCGCATGTACTCGAAAGCATCCAGGTGCCGGGTCGGCGGGTTGCCGGCCTCGGCGCCGGCGATGTCGAAACCGACGACTCCCTTGTCCCGGAACCGGATTGCCAGCTCGGCGATCTCCCGGGACACCGCCGCGTGCCGCATCGCGGTCACCAGCAGGCGCACCACAATGGGACGTCCCGCTGCGGCACAAGCCTTCTCGCCGTCGGCGAATCCGGCCAGCACCGCATCGACGATCGCATCGAACGACATGCCGCGGTCGATGTGCAGCTCGGGTGCAAACCGAACTTCGGCGTAGACCACCGAATCCTCGGCCAGATCCTCCACACATTCGAAGGCGACGCGATGCAGCGCCTCCGGCGTCTGCATCACCGCCACGGTGTGCGAAAACGGCTCCAGATAGCGCTCCAGCGAGCCGCTGTGCGAACGGGTGCGAAACCAGGTCGCCAGCTCCTCGACGTCCGTGGCGGGCAGCCCGTCGTACCCGACCTGCCCGGCGATGTCCAGCACCGTCGACGGCCGCAAGCCGCCGTCCAGGTGATCGTGCAGCAGGGCCTTGGGGGCTTTCCTGATCTGCTCCAGCCCCAGCGGTGCGCTCATTTGACGATCCGATCGATGATCAGCGGCCGTGAATCCGGCCGCGCCGCAGTAGCGTCGACGCTCCACCCGCCGTCCAGCTCGGCGAGCGCGGCGCCGAAGCGCTCCGGGGTGTCGGTGTAGAGGGTGAACAACGGCTCACCGGCGGTGACCGGCTCGCCGGGGCGGCGGTGGATCCTGATACCCGCGCCCAACTGCACCTGTTCGCCCGGACGGGACCTACCCGCACCCAGCCGCCAAGCCGCCAGACCCACTGCCATCGCGTCGATATCGCCCATTGTGCCGCCCCGGGCAGCGGTCACGGTCTCGGCATGCCGGCCGATCGGCAACGGCACCGACAAATCGCCACCCTGGGCGGCGACGAGCCGGCGAAACCGGTCCATCGCGGTGCCGTCGCGCAGGGTGTCGGCGGGATCGCGGTCCTCGATCCCGGCCAGCTCGAGCATCTCTTGGGCCAGCCGCAGCGTCAGCTCGACCACGTCGGGCGGGCCGCCGCCGGCCAGCACCTCGAGCGACTCGGCGACCTCCAGGGCATTGCCGACGGTGGCGCCCAGCGGGCGGTTCATGTCGGTCAGGAGCGCGCGGGTGGGCACCCCGTGCGCCGCGCCCAGCTCGACCATGGTGTGCGCCAGTTCGCGGCTCTGCGCCTCGGTCGCCATGAATGCCCCGGAACCGACTTTGACGTCGAGCACCAGTGCACCGGCCCCCTCGGCCAGCTTCTTGCTCATCACCGAGCTGGCGATCAGCGGCAGCGACTCGACGGTGGCGGTGATGTCGCGCAGGGCGTACAGCTTGGCGTCGGCCGGGGCCAGGTTGCCGGCGGCGAAGATGGCCGCGCCGACGTCGCGCAGTTGGTCGCGCACCCGCTGGTTGGAGAGCTCGGCGGTGAAGCCGGCAATGGATTCCAGCTTGTCCAGGGTGCCGCCGGTGTGGCCCAGCCCACGGCCCGACGCCTGTGGCACCGCCGCGCCGCAGGCGGCGACGACGGCCACCAGCGGCAGGGTGATCTTGTCCCCCACCCCGCCGGTGGAGTGTTTGTCCACCGTGGTCAGCCGGAGGTCGCTGAAGTCGAGCGTTTCTCCCGAGGCCAGCATCGCAGCAGTCCACCGAGCGGTCTCGCCGCGATCCATGCCGCGCAGCAGGATCGCCATCAACAGCGCCGCCATCTGTTCTTCAGCCACCCGGCCCTCGGTATAGGCGCCGATGATCCAGTCGATCGCGGCGTCGGACAACCGGCCGCCGTCACGCTTGGTCCGGATCACCGTGGGCGCGTCGAACGCCGGGTTCATCAGCCGCGCCCCCGAGCCAGGTCGTCGGGGCCAAACGCGTCCGGCAGCAGATCGCCGAGCCGGCGCGGCCCGCCCGGATGGTCGATCAGCAGCTCGGGGCCGCCGTGTTCCAGTAGCACCTGGCGGCACCGCCCGCAGGGCATCAGCACCGATCCCCGCCCGTCCACGCACGCCAGCGCGACCAGGCGGCCGCCGCCGCCGGAATGCAGGGCGCACACCACGGCGCATTCGGCACAGAGACCAAGGCCATATGAGATGTTCTCCACATTGCAGCCGGTGACCACCCGGCCGTCGTCGACCAGCGCGGCCGCCCCCACCGGGAATCGCGAATACGGCGCATAGGCGCTCGAAGACACAGTTATTGCCTTGTTCCGCAACGTATTCCAGTCGATCTCAGGCATAAGGAAACCCCGCTCACCCATCGCCGATTCCGACAGTCACCCTAGCCGCAAAACGGCATTTCGCTTGACGGACAGCGGCGCAAGGCACCCCGTGTCCGAGCTAAGCTCAAGTGCTCGGCGTGACTGTCGTTGCACGTCGGCAGAAGGCGGTGAGGACTGGGGTGACTACGCAACCGACAACCGCGGATCCGGCGGCACCGGCATCGGCTCCATCACGCAAACGCAGGCCACCGCGCACGCTGTACCGGGGTGACCCCGGCATGTGGGCGTGGGTGCTGCATCGGATCAGCGGCGCGACGATCTTCTTTTTTCTGTTCGTGCACGTCCTGGATGCCGCCATGCTGCGGGTCAGCCCGCAAACCTACAACGCGGTGATCCACGACTATCAGATGCCGATCGTCGGACTGATGGAATACGGCCTGATCGCCGCGGTGCTCTTTCACGGCCTGAACGGGATCCGGGTGATCCTGATCGACTTCTGGTCCGAGGGCCCGCGCTACCAGCGGCTGATGTTCTGGATCGTCGGCGTCGTGTTCCTGCTGCTGATGGTTCCGGCCGGCGTGGTGACCGTCATCCACATGATGGAGCACTTCCGATGAGCGGTCCCGACCTGCAGCTGGGGCGCGGCGAAGTCGCCCCGGTCAGACAACGCTTCCACGATCGTCCGGCCAGCCTGGACAATCCCCGCTCGCCACGGCGCCGTTCGGGCATCCCGAACTTCGAGAAGTTCGCCTGGCTGTTCATGCGGTTCTCCGGGATCGCGCTGTTCGTCCTGGCGATCGGCCACCTGTTCATCATGCTGATGTGGGACAACGGCGTCTACCGCATCGACTTCAACTACGTGGCGCAGCGCTGGGCATCGCCGTTCTGGCAGTTCTGGGACTTGGCGCTGCTGTGGCTGGCACAACTGCACGGCGGCAACGGCCTGCGCACCATCATCGACGACTACAGCCGCAAGGACAGCACCCGCTTCTGGCTCAACAGTCTGCTGCTGTTGTCCATGGGATTCACGCTGGTGCTGGGCAGCTACGTGCTGCTGACCTTCGACCCCAACATTTCCTGATCCAGGGAGGCTGACTCGATTGATCCAGCAACACCGGTACGACGTGGTGATCGTCGGCGCGGGTGGTGCCGGCATGCGGGCCGCCGTCGAGGCGGGCCCGCGGGTGCGCACCGCGGTGCTGACCAAGCTCTACCCGACCCGCAGCCACACCGGCGCCGCCCAGGGCGGCATGTGCGCGGCGCTGGCCAACGTCGAAGAGGACAACTGGGAATGGCACACCTTCGACACGGTGAAGGGCGGCGACTACCTGGCCGACCAGGACGCGGTGGAGATCATGTGCAAGGAAGCCATCGACGCGGTGCTGGACCTGGAAAAGATGGGGATGCCGTTCAACCGCACCCCCGAGGGCCGCATCGACCAGCGCCGGTTCGGCGGGCACACCCGCGACCACGGTAAGGCCCCGGTGCGGCGCGCCTGTTACGCCGCCGACCGCACCGGTCACATGATCCTGCAGACGCTGTACCAGAACTGCGTCAAGCACGATGTGCAGTTCTTCAACGAGTTCTATGCGCTGGACCTGGTGCTCACCCAGACGCCGAGCGGGCCAGTGGCGACCGGTGTGGTCGCCTACGAGTTGGCCACCGGCGAAATCCACGTCTTCCACGCCAAGGCGATCGTGCTGGCCACCGGTGGTTCTGGCCGGATGTACAAGACCACCTCCAATGCGCACACGCTGACCGGCGACGGCATCGGCATCGTGTTCCGCAAGGGACTCCCGTTGGAAGACATGGAATTTCACCAATTCCATCCGACCGGCCTGGCCGGTCTGGGCATCCTGATCTCGGAAGCGGTGCGAGGCGAGGGCGGCCGGCTGCTCAACGCCGACGGCGAGCGGTTCATGGAGCGCTACGCCCCGACGATCGTCGACCTGGCACCACGCGACATCGTCGCCCGCTCAATGGTTCTCGAGGTGCTGGAGGGACGCGGCGCCGGGCCCAACAAGGATTACGTCTACATCGACGTCCGTCACCTCGGCGAGGACGTGCTGGAGGCCAAGCTGCCCGACATCACCGAGTTCGCCCGCACCTATCTGGGGGTGGACCCGGTGCACGAGCTGGTGCCGGTCTATCCGACGTGTCACTACGTGATGGGCGGAATCCCCACCACGGTCACCGGACAAGTGTTGCGGGACAACACTTCTACGGTGCCGGGGCTGTACGCCGCCGGCGAGTGCGCGTGCGTGTCGGTGCACGGCGCCAACCGGTTGGGCACCAATTCGCTGCTGGACATCAACGTGTTCGGCCGGCGGTCCGGCATCGCCGCGGCCAATTACGCCCGGGGCCACGACTTCGTCGACATGCCGCCGGAGCCCGAGGCGATGGTCGTCGGCTGGGTACGCGACATCTTGAGCGAGCACGGCAACGAACGGGTCGCCGACATCCGCAACGCGCTGCAGCAGTCGATGGACAACAACGCCGCGGTGTTCCGCACCGAGGAGACTCTCAAGCAGGCGCTCACCGACATCCACGCGCTGAAGGAACGTTATGCCCGGATCAGCGTGCAGGACAAGGGGAAACGATTCAACAGCGATCTGTTGGAAGCCATCGAGCTGGGCTTCCTGCTGGAGCTGGCCGAGGTCACCGTGGTCGGGGCGCTCAACCGCAAGGAGTCTCGCGGCGGCCACGCCCGCGAGGACTACCCCAACCGCGACGACGTCAACTTCATGCGCCACACCATGGCCTACAAGCAGGGCACCGATCTGCTGAGCGACATCGCGTTGGACTTCAAGCCGGTGGTGCAGACGCGCTACGAACCCAAAGAACGGAAGTACTGATGACCGAGAGCGTCGGGACAGAAGAGGCACCCGAGGTCGAGACCAGCCTGGAACCGCCGTTGCCGGCGATTCCCGACGAGGCTGTGATGGTGACCGTCAAGATCGCCCGGTTCAATCCCGACCAACCCGACGCCTACGCGGAAACCGGTGGCTGGCAAAGCTTTCGGGTACCGTGCCTGCCCAGCGACCGGATGCTCAACCTGCTGATCTACATTAAGAGCTACCTGGACGGGACACTGACCTTCCGGCGTTCCTGCGCGCACGGGGTGTGCGGTTCGGACGCCATGCGCATCAACGGCGTCAACCGGCTGGCGTGCAAGGTGCTGATGCGCGATCTCCTGCCGAAAAAGCCGGGCAAGTCCTTGACCATCACGGTGGAGCCGATCCGTGGGCTGCCGGTGGAGAAGGACCTGATTGTCGACATGGAGCCGTTCTTCGACGCCTACCGCGCGGTGAAGCCGTACCTGATCACGACCGGCAACCCGCCGACCCGCGAACGCATTCAGAGCCCCACCGACCGCGCCCGCTACGACGACACCACCAAGTGCATCCTGTGCGCGGCGTGCACCACAAGTTGCCCGATCTTCTGGCACGAGGGCAGCTACTACGGCCCGGCGACGATCGTCAACGCGCATCGCTTCATTTTCGACAGCCGCGACGAGGCCGCCGCCGAGCGCCTGGACATCCTCAACGAGGTCGACGGCGTGTGGCGGTGCCGCACCACGTTCAACTGCACCGAGGCCTGCCCGCGCGGCATTCAGATCACCAAGGCGATCCAAGAGGTCAAGCGCGCAATCATGTTCTCGCGCTAGGCGCTTCGCGCCGGCGCGAGGTCGGGTCAGGGCTTGGACTCGCCGGTACGGGTTCCCGCTACGTGTGCCGGCCCGACGCGGTCGTCGTCAAGATCGGATTCTGGCATTTCTGAAGCGGGTTGTTCGTCCGCCGGGGACTGAGTCGCGCCGCCGGGTGTCTCCGATGGGCTGGCCGACTTGAACTCGGCGTCCGCCGCCGGAACCGTCGCGCCGCCCGTGCCCTGGGTGTCAGTCGCCGCACTTTCTCGGCGTCCCTCGTAGGGCGGGATTGCGCTGCCAGTGTCCTGCGGAGGTAACTCACCGGTGCCGCCGTAGACATCCGACGCGCTCGGATCGCTGGTAGGCGGATTCGCGTCTTCGTCCACGGTTCCGACCGGACGATCCGCGGTGCCGTGCTCGGGAGTATCCGACCCGGTGTCGCGCGCGCCGCTGCCCAGTTCAGGATCGTCGAAGTGCTCCAGCCGCGTGTTTTCCGACTGTTGATCATTTTGAGAGGTCATAACTGCTCCTCACCCTCTCGCTACCTGCCGTACCGGTTGGCCGGCGAGGTTGAGAAACGGGTACCCCGGCCCCTAACCGGGAAACCACTGCTCACGACGCTCGTCACACATCGCGTCTCCATCTCGTCTAGGGGGCATGACACAGAAAACCCGCATCGAGCCCCTGCCACCGAAGCGCGCCGGTTTGTTGACCCGGGCCATGTACCGGATCGCCAAGCGGCGCTACGGCCAAGTGCCTGAACCGTTCACCGTTGCTGCGCACCACCGCGGGCTGATGATCGCCGGCGCCGTGCACGAGACCATGCTGGACAAGGCGTCGAAAACGCTGCCGGTCAGCGTGCGCGAACTGGCGGTGTTGTGGACCGCGCGCACCGTCGGTTGCTCGTGGTGCGTCGATTTCGGGTCCATGCTGCAGCGCCTGGACGGCCTGGACATAAAGCGGCTCGTGGACATAGAAAATTACGCAACTTCACCGCTTTTCAGCGACGACGAGCGCGCCGCCATCGCCTACGCCGACGCGATGACCACCGATCCACACACCGTCACCGACGAGCAGGTCGCCGATCTGCGGGCCCGCTTCGGCGATGCCGGCGTGATCGAGCTGACCTATCAGATCGGGGTGGAGAACATGCGGGCACGGATGAACACCGCGCTGGGCATCACCGAGCAGGGCTTCAATTCCGGTGACGCGTGCCGGGTTCCCTGGGCTATCGACCCAGCGGCGAGCCGGTGAATTTATCCGGATTGGCGACATCCCATAGCGCACAGACCTTTCCATCGCGCACCGTGGCGGCCATGATTCGCGGCATCATCTCGCGGTACCCGTCGCTGGCCGGGCAGCCGGGCGTATAGCCGCCCAGTTCGCCATTGACCAGCCCCAGCTGATACGAGGTGAACATCGCCGGGCCGTAGCGCTCGGCGAGGCCGAAGAAGAATCGGGCCACCTTGTCCGCGCCGTGGATGACGTTGATTGCGGTGGGCGCCTTGCCATTCGCATCGCCGGTCAGGATCACGTCGGGATGCAGTAGCGAGACGACGGCCTGCAGATCGCCGGCGGCCATGGCGGCCAGCAGCTTCCCGACCACCTCGGCGTGTGACGGATCGGGTGATATGGGCAGCGGTTGGGCGTTGACGGCCTTGCGGGCCCGCGAGGCCAGCTGCCGGGCCGCGGCCTCGCTGGTTCCCAGCACGTCAGCCACCTCGGCGAACGGCACGGCGAACCCGTCGTGCAACACGAACGCGACCCGCTGATCGGGAGACAGCCGTTCCAGCACCACCATTGCCGCGAACCGCGCGTCCTCACTGGCCACCACCGCGGACAGCGGATCGGCCCCGTCGAACCCGGTGACCACCGGCTCGGGCAACCAGGTTCCGGTGTAGGTCTCGCGACGATGCGCGGCCGAGCGCAGCCGGTCCAGCCCCAGCCGGCTCACCACCGTGGTCAACCAGGCGCGCAGGTCGGTGATGGGGCCGTCCTGCCGATGCCAGCGCAGCCAGGCATCCTGGACGATGTCCTCGGCGTCGGAGACCGTGCCGGTCAGCCGGTAGGCGACCGACATGAGATGCGGCCGCAGCGCCTCGAAATCCTCGACCTGCGTTGAGGTCATATCGGGGAGCCTAGCGCTACGCTCACCAACAAGATGACTGGGAACCTGTGGTTGCACTTCGCCCGGCACGGCCCGGACATCACGCCGCCGATCATCACCCGCGGCGAGGGTGTCACCATCTTCGACGACCGCGGCAAGGCCTACCTGGACGGGCTGTCCGGGCTGTTCACCGTGCAGGTCGGCCACGGCCGCAGCGAGCTGGCCGAGGTCGCCGCCCGGCAGGCGAGCACGCTGGCGTTCTTTCCGCTGTGGGGGTACGCCACCCCTACCGCGATCGAGCTCGCCGAGCGCCTGGCCGGCTACACACCGGGTGATCTGAACCGGGTGTTCTTCACCACCGGCGGCACCGAAGCCGTCGAGACGGCCTGGAAGCTGGCCAAGCAATACTTCAAGCTCACCGGCAAACCCGGCAAGCACAAGGTGATTTCGCGGTCGGTCGCCTACCACGGCACCACCCAGGGCGCGCTGGCGATCACCGGGCTGCCGCGCTACAAGGCACCGTTCGAGCCGGTGACGCCCGGGGGCTTCCGGGTGCCCAACACCAACTTCTACCGGGCGCCGGAACCGTTTCACACCGACCTGAAAGCCTTCGGGCAGTGGGCCGCCGACCGGATCGCCGAGGCCATCGAGTTCGAAGGCCCCGACACGGTGGCCGCGGTGTTCTTGGAGCCGGTACAGAACGCGGGTGGCAGCATCCCGCCTCCCCCAGGCTATTTCGAGCGGGTACGGCAGATCTGCGACGAATACGACGTGTTGCTGGTCTCCGACGAGGTGATCTGCGCGTTCGGCCGGATCGGGTCGATGTTCGCCTGCGACGACTTCGGCTACCTGCCCGACATGATCACCTGCGCCAAGGGGATGACGTCGGGCTACTCACCGATCGGCGCGATGATCGCCAGCGAGAAGTTGTTCGAGCCGTTCAACGACGGCGCCACCATGTTCCCGCACGGGTATACCTTTGGCGGCCATCCGGTTTCGGCCGCCGTCGGGCTGGCCAATCTGGACATCTTCGAGCGGGAGGGCCTCAACGACCACGTCAAGACAACCGCTCCCGCCTTCCGCGCCACCCTGGACAAGCTCTACGACCTGCCCATCGTCGGCGACGTGCGCGGCGAGGGTTTCTTCTACGGCGTGGAACTGGTCAAGGACAAGGCGACCAAGCAGACGTTCAGCGACTCCGAACGCCGACCGCTGCTCGCCCGGGTCGGTTCGGCGCTCTTCGAGGCCGGGCTGTATTGCCGCACCGACGACCGCGGCGATTCGGTCATTCAATTGGCGCCACCACTGATCAGTGGTCAAGCCGAATTCGACACCATCGAGGCCATCATGCGCGAGGTGCTGACCCAGGAGTCCGAGGCGTGGCTTTAAAGTCGTCGGCATGGCGCGCAAACCACGTATTCACCCCGTGCGGTGGCAGCCGCCGCCGGTCGAGAAGCTGCCCGACATGCCGGCGCCCGGCGTCACCGTCGTCCCGCTGCCCGGCAACGGGCCCGAGGACGTCGTCGTCGACGCGGCCGGCCACCTGTGGACGGGCCTCGAGGACGGCCGCATCGTACGGATCTCCCCCGACGGCGGCCGCGCGAGCATCCCCGAAGTTATTGCCGACACCGGCGGGCGGCCGCTCGGAATGCACGTCGCCCGCGACGGCCGGCTGCTGATCTGCGACAGCCATCGCGGGTTGCTCGCGCTGCACCCGCAGAGCGGCACGCTCGACGTGCTCGTCGAATCGGTCGGCGGCAGGCGACTCAAGTTCTGCTCCAATGTCACCGAAACAGCCGACGGCACAATCTATTTCACCGAGTCGACGAGCGACTATCACTTTGAGCACTACCCCGCCGCCATCGTGGAGGCACGCGGGACCGGCGGCCTGTACCGGCTCGGCACCGACGGCACGGTCACCACGCTGGTGGACGGGCTGTACTTCGCCAACGGGGTGACGGCCACGGCCGACGGGTCGGCGCTGGTCTTCGCCGAGACGGTGGCGCGCCGGCTGTCCAAGTACTGGCTGACCGGGCCGAGGGCTGGAACGGTGACACCGCTGGCAGTGCACCTATCCGGCATGCCCGACAACGTGTCCACCGGCGGCGACGGCCGCATCTGGGTAGCGATGGTCACCGAGGCGAGTCGGGCGCTGGAATCGCTGTTCCCGCGCGCCCCGATCATCCGCAAGGTGGTGTGGCGGCTGCCCGAGCGGCTGCAACCGCAAATCAAGCCGGAGATCTGGGCCGTCGCGTTCGATCCGGACAGCGGCGCGGCGGTCGCCGGCCTGCGCACGGCGCATCCGGACTTCGGCTCCGTCACCGGCCTGGTCGAGGCGGCCGGCAGGCTCTGGATGAGCACGATCAACTTTCCGGCCCTGGCCCACGTGGACCTGGCCGGTACCGCGCTGTAAACCTCGCTAGCCGGCGGGTGCCCGCCGGACGGCGTCGGCCGCCATCATCACCTCGCGGACGTGCGTGGCGGTCGGGTTGCGGCCGAACCGCGTCACGGCGTTGCACAGCCAGGCCAGCGCCGACCGTAGCTCGGCGTCGGTGGTGGCGTCACGGTGCAGCTTCAGCTCCGCCAGCACCTGGTCGAGCCCGGAACGTCGCACCTGCATTGCCTTCTCGACCTGCTTGAGCAGATCGTTCAGCGCTCGCGGGCCGGCACCGGGCGAAGCGTCCGCCCCGCGATTGCGCCGCCAAGCGGACCAAAACCGATCGCTTGAAATGACAAAACCCTCCGAATCCGGTGCGGTGGGTGGCTTTCGGGCTGACCGCGGGGCCCAGCGTATCGCGGTCCCGCCAGCGCCGCTCAGTAACTTCCGTCTCACCAGTCACAGCGCGGCTCCCCGGATTCGAGCCGCCGATCGCTTACTGTGCACAGACGATGACCCTGATACGCACCGCATCCTGCCTGGCAGCGGCGATTTTCCTGATGGCCGCCCCGGCCCCCCTGGCGGCGCCCGCGGCCTTGCCGCTGGCGACGGCCGACCCCGCGCCCGAACCCAATGCCGCGCTCCCGGAGTGCCCGTACAAGGTGAACACCCCGAAAGCGGTGGATTCGTCGGAGGCCCCCACCGCCGGCGATCCCCCGGTCCCGCTGGCGGTGCCGGCAAAGCCGGTCGGCGGCGACGCGCTGGGCAGCTGCGGCATCGTCGCCGCGCCGAACACACCGGCGTTGCCCAACGACGTCTCCGCCGAAGCCTGGCTGGTGGCGGACCTGGACAGCGGCGCGGTCATCGCGGCCAAGGATCCGCACGGACGCCACCGCCCGGCCAGCATCATCAAGGTGCTTGTCGCGATGGCCTCCATCAACGCGCTCAACCTGAACAAGGCGATTCCCGGCACCGCGGACGACGCCGCCGCCGAGGGCACCAGGGTGGGCGTCGAGGAAGGCGGCGTGTTCACCGTCAACCAGCTGCTGCACGGCCTGCTGATGCACTCCGGCAACGACGCCGCCCACGCGCTGGCCATGCAGCTGGGCGGGATGCAGCAAGCGCTGGAGAAGATCAACGTGCTGGCCGCCAAGCTCGGCGGGCAGGACACCCGGGTGGCGTCGCCGTCAGGGCTGGACGCGCCCGGCATGAGCACCTCGGCCTACGACATCGGGCTGTTCTACCGCTACGCATGGCAGAACCCGACATTCGCCAACATCGTCGCGACGCGGACCTTCGACTTCCCCGGCCACGGCGACCACCCCGGCTATGAGCTGGAGAACGACAACCAGCTGCTCTACAAGTATCCCGGCGCCCTGGGCGGCAAGACCGGTTACACCGACGATGCGGGCCAAACCTTCGTCGGTGCGGCCAACCATGACGGGCGGCGGTTGGTGGCGGTGCTGCTGCACGGAACGCGGCAACCGATCGCACCGTGGGAACAGGCCGCGCACCTGCTGGACTACGGCTTCGCCACGCCGCAGGGCACCCAGGTCGGCTCGCTGGTCGCGCCCGACCCGTCGCTGGCACCGGCCAAGGGGGACAGCGTCGCCGACCAACTCGCCAATAACGCCGCGGCCGGGATCATGCCATCGGCGAACGCCATGCCGATCCGGGTGGGTGTGGGAGTCATCGGGACTGTCATCGTGTTTAGTTTGATCATGGCCGCACGCTCGATGAACCGACGACCACAACACCGCTGAGCACCGTGCCCACCACGTTGCGGCGCGGACTGCTGGTTGGGCTGACCGCCGCCAGCGTGGGCGTCATCTACGGTTACGACCTGTCCATCATCGCCGGGGCGCAGTTGTTCGTCACCGAGGACTTCGGACTGTCCACCCGCCAACAGGAGCTGTTGACCACGACGGTGGTGATCGGCCAGATCGTCGGGGCGCTCGGCGCCGGGGTGCTGGCCAATGTGATCGGCCGCAAGAAGTCGGTGGTGCTGATCCTGTCCGCCTACGCGGTTTTCGCGTTGCTGGCTGCGTTCTCGGTCTCGCTGCCGATGCTGTTGGCGGCCCGGCTGCTGCTGGGCCTGACCATCGGCGTGACTGTGGTGGTGGTGCCGGTGTACGTGGCGGAAACCGCTCCCGCGGCGGTGCGCGGTTCACTGCTGACGGCCTATCAGCTGGCGATCGTCAGCGGGCTGATCGTCGGCTATCTGACCGGTTACCTGCTGGCCGGCACCCACAGCTGGCGGTGGATGCTGGGTCTGGCCTGCGTGCCCGCATTGATGTTGCTGCCGTTGGTGATTCGGATGCCCGATACGGCCCGATGGTACGTGTTGCAGGGGCGGATGGACGACGCTCGCCGGGCGTTGCTGCAAGTGGAACCGACCGCGCGCGTCGACGACGACCTCGCCGAGATCGGCCGCGCGTTGAGCGAAGCCGCCCCCGGCGCCAAAGGTGGTTTCTCCGAGATGCTGCGGCCCCCGTATCTGCGGGCCACCGCGTTCGTTGTCGTTCTCGGCTTTCTGATCCAGATCACCGGCATCAACGCGATCATCTATTACAGCCCACGGATCTTCCAGGCCATGGGATTCACCGGCAATTTCGCGCTGCTGGGGCTGCCGGCCCTGCTTCAGGTCGCCGGATTGGCGGCCGTCGGCGCGGCGCTGCTGCTGGTCGACCGGGTCGGCCGGCGACCAATCCTGTTGTGCGGCACCGCCATGATGATCGTCGCCGATGTGGTGCTGATGGCCGTCTTCGGCCAGGGCTTCGGTGGCGCGCTCGCCGGATTCGCCGGGATCTTGCTGTTCATCATCGGTTACACCATGGGTTTCGGCTCGCTGGGCTGGGTGTACGCCAGCGAAAGCTTCCCGTCCCGGCTACGCTCACTGGGATCCAGCACCATGTTGACCTCCAACCTGGTAGCTAACGCCATCATCGCCGCCGTATTCCTAAGCCTGCTCCATTCATTGGGCGGCGCAGGGACTTTCGCGGTGTTCGCGGCGCTCGCGGTGGTCGCGTTGATCTTCGTTTACCGGTACGCGCCGGAGACCAAGGGCCGCCAGCTCGAGGACATCCGCCACTTCTGGGAAAACGGCGGCCGATGGCAGTGATCGCCGCGGGCACCATGGTCCTGGACGGCGAGATCTGCCGTCCGGGATGGCTGGAGAGCCGCGGCGGACGGATCACGGACTGCGCGGCCGGACCGCCGCCGCGTCCGGCCGATCGGGACTTCCCGGATTGCACTGTGGTGCCCGGCTTTATCGACATGCATGTGCACGGCGGTGGCGGCGGTTCTTATACCGACGCCGACGGCATCGGCGGCGCGGCCGTGTTTCACCTGCGGCATGGCACCACCAGCACGCTGGCCAGCCTGGTGACCGCCTCGCCGTCCGAACTACTCGGCGGGGTGCGTGCCCTGGCCGACGCCACCGCCCGCGGCACCGTTGCCGGCATCCACCTGGAAGGGCCGTGGCTGAGCCGGGCACACTGCGGAGCCCACGACCGCACTCAGATGCGCGACCCGGAGTTGGACGAGATCGACGCGGTGCTGACCGCGGGGGCGGGCACCATCCGGATGGTCACGCTGGCACCCGAACTGCCGGGTACCGACGCGGCGATCCGGCACTTCGTGGATGCGGGAGTCGTTGTCGCAGTGGGACATACCGATGCGACCTACCGGCAGACCCAGCACGCCATCTCGCTGGGCGCCACGGTCGGCACGCACCTGTTCAACGCGATGCCGCCGCTGCACCATCGCGAGCCCGGCCCGGTGCTGGCCCTGCTGCGCGATCCCCGGGTGACCGTCGAGCTGATCGCCGACGGCGTGCACCTGCACCCCGACGTGATACGCGCGGTGATCGAGGCCGCCGGAGCGCAGCGGGTCGCGATGATCACCGACGCGATCGCCGCTGCCGGCCGCGCCGACGGCGCGTTCCGGCTCGGTGCGGTGCACATCGATGTGATCGACGGTGTGGCACGGGTGCACGGGACATCGACGATCGCGGGCAGCACCGCCACCATGGATCAACTCTTCCGCGCCGCGCACACTGCCGCGGGACTAGCCGCCGCGGTACAGATGACGTCCACGACACCGGCGCAAGCCCTCGGCCTAGCGCGAGTTGGCTCGCTGAGCACCGGCTATGACGCCAATCTTGTTGTGCTGGACCGCAGTTTGGGGGTATCGGGGGTCATGGTGCGCGGCGCCTGGACGGACCATCCGCTCGATGTTTGTTAGCATCGAGCTCGTCGGCGCCTGACACCGGACGAGGGGCCCGTACCCGGCCAGCGACAAGACGGCGCCATGGAGGTGCGTGATGGCCTGGCTCATCTTGATTGCGTCGGGAATCTTGGAGGCGGTGTGGGCGACCGCACTGCGCAGATCCGACGGCTTCTCCCGGCTCGGGCCGTCAGTGATCTTCCTTGTCGCCGTGGCGCTTTCGATGACTGGATTGGCGATCGCCATGCGCACCCTGCCGGTCGGAACCAGCTATGCGGTATGGGTCGGCGTCGGGGCGGTGCTCACGGCGGGTTACGCGATGCTGGTCGGCGACGAGCCGGCGTCGTTGATCAAGCTGGTGCTGATCGGCGGGATCGTGGCCTGCGTCGCGGGCCTGAAGCTGGCCGGCTAGCGCAGCCACCGGGCCAGACGGGAAAATGCCAGCGCCACAACGGCCCCCAACCCCATCGCGGTCAGCGTCTGGCGGGTATTGAGTCCTTCATCCATCTGGATGTGCGGTGCGATGATTGCCGGTGCCGGAGGCTCAACGGGCTGACTGCGCGGATCGTTGGACGCCGTCGCGGCCCACGCCGTGCAGAACAGCACGAGATAGGCCGTGATGTAAGCGAATACCATCAACCCCAGCACCGGCCCGAAGGCGGCGCCCGCCGGGCTGCGCAGCACGGTCTTGAGATAGACGGACGCCACCTGTTTGAACACCTCGAACACGGTCGCCGCGATCAGCCCGGCCCGCATCGAGTCCACCAGGCTGACCTTCTCGCGCGGCAGCCGGGCGATCATCCAGGTGAACAGCAGCCACGACACCAGCGTGCCGATCAAAATGGAGAACAGCCAGAACAGCCAGTCCAACACCACAAACTGTGGTATGCCAAGCAATTTCAGGAGCGCCGCCATGGGTGCCGCATGGCCGACGGTGGTGAGCGCGACGGTGACCACGATCACCGCGAACGTTCCCATCATCGCCAGCAGATCGGAGAGCTTGTCGCGCACGAAACCCGGTGACTCGATGTGGGAGACCGACCACATCTCCGTCAAAGCCTGGCGCAGGTGCGATATCCAGCCCAAGCCCGCCCACACCGCGGTGGCCAAACCGATGACACCGACCGAAGTTCGGGCGTCGATCGCCGAGTTCATCAGCTCGTGCAGCTGATTTCCCAGCGTGCCGGAGACCTGAGACCGGATGTGATCGTCGATGGTGCTCAGCAATTGCGGACGCCGGGCCAGCACGAATCCAAAGACCGCGAAACCGACCATGAGCAAAGGAAACAACGCGAAAATCGTGTAATAGGTGAGGCCGGCCGCAAAGAACCCGCCGTTGCGCTCGTCGAAACGCTGGTAGGCGCGGATGACATGATCGATCCACCCGTACCGGGTTCGCAGCCGATCGAATATGCCCGGCTTGGCCGGCTCGCTCATCGCATACTCCAATGAGAAGCGGTTCTAGCTCCGCTGTTGAAGAAACCCAAGCCGATCGTAAACCCGCTGGACGGTTTTCCCCGCTACATCGTTGGCTTTTTCCGCTCCGGCCGTCAAGATGGCCTCCAATTCGGCGAAATCGGCCGTCAGTTCGTCGACTCTGGCCTTGATCGGGGCGACGAATTCGACGACCGCCTCGGCGGTGTCCTTCTTCAAATCGCCGTAACCCCTTCCGGCGTAGCCTTCCACGAGGGTGTCGATCCCGACGCCGGTGACCGCCGACTGGATGCTCAGCAGGTTGGAGACGCCCGGCTTGGCCTCGGTGTCGAAGCGGATCTCCCGCTCGCTGTCGGTGACGGCCGAGCGAATCTTCTTGGCGGACTTGGCCGGATCGTCGAGCAGGTTGATCAGCCCGGCATCGGTGGCCGCCGATTTGCTCATCTTCGAGGTCGGGTCCTGAAGGTCGTAGATCTTGGCGGTGGCCTTCGGAATCAGCATGTCGGGGACCACGAACGTCTCCGGGAAGCGGCTGTTGAACCGCTCCGCGATGTCGCGGGCCAGTTCGAGATGCTGGCGCTGATCCTCACCCACCGGAACCAGATCGGTGTCGTAGGCCAGCACGTCGGCGGCCTGCAGCACCGGATAGGTGAACAAGCCGACGGTGGTGGAGTCGGTGCCCTGCCGCAGCGACTTGTCCTTGAACTGCGTCATCCGCGACGCCTGACCGAAACCGGTGAAGCAGCCCAGCACCCAGGCCAGCTGGGTGTGGGCGGGCACCTGGCTCTGCACGAACACGGTGCTGCGGGCCGGGTCGATGCCCAGCGCCAGATACTGCGCGGCGGTGACCAGCGTGCGCCGCCGCAACGCCTCGGGATCCTGCGGGATGGTGATCGCGTGCAAGTCCACCACGCAGAAGAACGAGTCGTGATCGTCCTGCAGCGCAACCCACTGGGTGATGGCGCCCAACGCGTTACCCAGGTGAAGCGAATCGGAGGTGGGCTGCACGCCGGAGAAAATCCGGCTGGATCCGGTAGCGGTGCTCATGATGTCAACGATCTTTTCACGCGCGGCCGTCGGGCCTGCACAGACCGGCCGGCCCGGCACCCCGCATGTTGCGGTACCGGCGGTACCGCCTTTAATGTCGGGTTATGCGCAATCTCGTCTGCTCGGCTCCGTCCTCGTGAGCTCCGCTCACTCAGCGTCGCCGTCGGGCCGTTCGCCGATCCACCTCGGTCCCAGCGATGGTTCCGGGGAGCCGGTCCTGATGCTGCACGGGTTCCTGATGTCGCAGACGGTGTGGGAACCGGTCGCGCCGCGGCTGGCCGACACCGGCCGGTTCGAGGTCTTCGCCCCGACCATGGCCGGCCACAACGGCGGGCCCTACGCCGGAACCTGGCTGCTGAGCAGCTCGGTGCTGGCCGACCATGTCGAGCGCCAGCTCGACCAGCTCGGCTGGCAAACCGCCCACATGGTGGGCAACTCGCTGGGCGGCTGGGTCGCCTTCGAACTGGAGCGGCGCGGGCGTGCCCGCAGCGTGACCGGCATCGGCGCCGCGGGCGGCTGGACGCGGTGGAGCCCGGTGAAGTTCGAGGTCATCAGCAAGTTCATCGCGGGCATGCCCTTCCTGGCGCTGGCGCGGCTGTTCGGCGAGCGGGTGCGTCGGCTGCCGCTCGGCCGGCGGCTGGCGACTCTGCCGCTCACGGCGACGCCGGACGGCATCAGCGAGGACCAGCTGGCCGTCGTCATCGACGACGCCGCGCACTGCCCCGCGTACTTCCAGCTGCTCGTCAAGTCGCTGCTGGATCCCGGCCTGCTGCAGTTGGCCGACACCGCGGTGCCGGTCCAGCTGGTGCTGTGCGAAAAGGACCGGGTGGTGCCCGCGAGCAGATTCAATCGGCACTTCACCAACTTCCTGCCGCCGGGAACCAAGATCACCGAGCTCGACGGCGTCGGGCACGTTCCGATGTTCGAGGCGCCCGACCGGGTCGCCGCGGCCATCGCCGATTTCATCGACGAATGCGGCACCGGGGCCGACCGGCATCGGCCACCCGCTAGCTAGCCAATTTCTTTTCCAGGTTCTCGGCGATCGAGTTGAGGAATTCCTCGCTCTGCTGCCACTCCTGGTCGGGGCCGATCAGGATGGCCAGGTCCTTGGTCATCTTGCCGCTCTCGACGGTGGAGACCACCACGGTTTCCAGGGTCTGCGCGAACTCGGTCACCTCGGGAGTGTTGTCCAGCTTGCCGCGGTGCGCCAGTCCGCGCGTCCAGGCGAAGATCGAGGCGATCGGGTTGGTGGAGGTCGGCTTGCCGGCCTGATACTGGCGGAAGTGCCGGGTGACGGTGCCGTGCGCTGCCTCGGCCTCGACCGTCTTGCCGTCGGCGGTCATCAGCACCGACGTCATCAGCCCGAGTGAGCCGTAGCCCTGCGCGACCAGGTCCGACTGCACGTCACCGTCGTAGTTCTTGCAGGCCCACACGTAGCCGCCCTCCCACTTCAGGCAGGCCGCAACCATGTCGTCGATCAAGCGGTGCTCGTAGGTGAGTCCTTCGGCTTCGAACTGGTCCTTGAACTCCTCGTCGTAGACGCGCTGGAACTCGTCTTTGAACATGCCGTCGTAGGCCTTGAGGATGGTGTTCTTGGTGGACAGGTACACCGGCCACTTGGCGTTCAGCCCGTACTTCAGCGAGGCGCGGGCGAAGTCGCGGATGGAGTCCTTGAAGTTGTACATCCCCATCACCACGCCGCCGTCGTCGGGGATCGACACCACCTCGTGCACCATCGGCTCGCTGCCGTCGGCGGGGGTGAAAGTGATTGCGACGGTTCCGGGTTTGTCGACCTTGAAGTTGGTCGACCGGTACTGGTCGCCGAACGCGTGACGGCCGATGACGATCGGCTTGGTCCAGCCCGGAACCAGCCGCGGCACGTTCGAGATCACGATCGGCTCACGGAAGATGGTGCCGCCCAAGATGTTCCGAATGGTCCCGTTCGGCGAGAGCCACATCTTCTTGAGGTTGAACTCTTGGACGCGGGCCTCGTCGGGGGTGATGGTCGCGCACTTGACGCCCACGCCGTGCTTCTTGATGGCATAGGCCGCGTCGTAGAACTCGACGGTGACGAGATGACCCGCGTCATCTGGAAGTTCATCAAGGACATGCTGATCCTGCCGCACCTCGACATCGATCTCGACTACTACGACCTGGGCATCGAGCACCGCGACCGCACCGACGACCAGGTGACCATCGACGCGGCCTATGCCATCAAGAAGCACGGCGTGGGCGTCAAGTGCGCGACCATCACCCCCGACGAGGCCCGCGTCC
>NZ_LZKU01000265.1 GCF_001672975.1 Mycobacterium sp. 1465703.0 | reverse complement strand
GGTTAGATCAACGCCGGGTATCGCGGGCAGTTGGTGGCCCGCGCGGTCGATCTGGTCCAGTTGTTTCCGGCGGCGGCCTACGGGAAGAACGGCGCCGACATCCGGTTGGCCGTCGACGCGGTCGAGGACATGTTCCGGCTGCCAGACCTGACGCATGTGGTGATCGTGGCCGGCGACTCGGACTACATCCCGTTGGCGCAGCGCTGTAAGCGGCTGGGCCGGTACGTGGTGGGCATCGGGGTGGCCGGTGCGTCGAGCCGGGCGCTGGCCGCGGCCTGCGAAGAGTTCGTCGTCTACGACGCACTGCCCGGCGTCCCCGCACCGGCGCCGGCCGATGCGGAGGCGGCCAAGCCGAAGAAGCAGACCGGTGGCACCAAGTCGGCCAAGCCCGAGGAGGCCGAGGAACAGCCCGACCCGCAAGGCGCCGCCACCGCCTTGCTGACGCGTGCGTTGCAGATCGGCCTGGAGAAAGACGATGTCGACTGGCTGCACAACTCCGCGGTGAAGGCACAGATGAAGCGGATGGATCCGTCGTTCAGCGAAAGATCCTTGGGATTCCGGTCATTCAGCGATTTCCTGCGTTCGCGATCCGATCTCGTCGAATTGGACGAGACGTCGACGACACGGATGGTGCGGCTGCGCACAGCGGACTGAGCATCGCCGCGAGTGGGCCAAAGAGCCTGCCGATCGAGTTCGACCGGTAGTCCTCGGCCGGCTATCGCCGCCGCCGATGTGACTAATACCGCTGTGCGCAGAAGTCGCGGTCGTCTCGGGGCGGCCTTACGCTGCATGGTTACACGAACTTCACGGGGGTTTTCCATGCGTGCAGCCTGGGGGTGCGCGGCGCGGCACGCGCTGGTCGGCTACCGGCGTGCCGCAGTCGCGTCGGTCGCCTGCCTGGCCCTGGCGTCCTGTTCGGAAACCGCGTCGCCGCCCCCGCTCACCGCAACCACCTCAACGTCGGCGTCGAAAACCAGCACCCGCGCGGCCGCCCCGCCCGCACCCATCACCGGACCGCTGGAAAAGGACTGGAAAAGTTACGGCGGTACAGCGTATTTCGGTTGTCCGGAGAAGTTTTCGGCCAGCAAATCGGCGCTCGAGGACATCCGGCCGAAGATCTTCGACCCTAAATCGGGCCAATATGTGGCGCCTGCCATTCCCGCGGTTCCCGCCGGGGAGCACCTGACGGGGGGCATGTGCGCGCTGACCGGCACCGCCGGAGACATGAAGGTCGTGTACGTCGCCACGACCGTCAAGCCGGCTCAGGCCCCGGCCCCCGAAGTCACCAAGACCACCGCCTATCTGTTCGACTCCGCGTCTGGCCAGCAGGTGGCCAGCAAAGAATTGCAGCCGCCTGCCCCCGAACTGAAGCTGACCCCACCGAAGGAATGGGGGCTAGCCTCGACCGCCTCGGGCGTGGCCTGGGTGAACGCCTTCACCGACGGCCACGGCGCGCCGTCGCCGCCTCGAACGATCGTCCTCTCCGGCGGCGACCTTTCGATGATGTGGAACGATCCGCAGCCCGGCCGGGTCTGGCAAGACGTGCTGGCGTTCCAACGCAACACCGAACCCGCCAAGACGTCCGGCGCGGAGTTGCGCCGGCCGAGCGGCGAAGCCATCTACCAGGACAACGACGTCCAGTCCGTTGATGCCGAATTAACCGACGGCCCAAACAAACTGGTGAAAATCACGCACTGGGATTCGTACAACCCGCCGGTGCTGTCGACCATGTTTTATGACCTCAACGCCAAGTCCATCATCAAGATCGGCGACTCCGACCGGATCTCCGGCGGCGGGCTGACCGCGGTGCTGTCGGATGGAAAACTGTTCGTCGACGGTCACAGCTCAGATACCTCGCAATTCGGCTTGGGCGTGTGGAACTTGCGCAGCCAGCAGTGGGACTTCCAGAAAAGCCGAGACGACGCCCAGAAGATGTCGATTTCCAAGTCGGCGTTTTTCCAAGACCACCTCTACATCACCGGCACCGGTGGGAACTTTTCGGTGATCGCCTTGCCTGCAACCGATCCCGTCTCCCCCAACTGGGCGTTACGCCCGTTCGAACGGATCTCTGGATGGACGCTGGTGTGCCGCGGCGAGACCGCGCCGGGCGCCAACGGCGAATGCAAGGAAATCGTCATGGTGCAAGACCAGGACGGCCACTACCCGGGACCCTGGTTCTGACGCTCGCCTGACCAGGGCAACCTCCGGAGAGCGCCATTCTCAAAAATGGGCTGCCATTCTCGAAAAAGCGATAGGCCTTCTCGAAAAGCGAGAGTACGTTACCCATATGCAAACGGTGCGTAGTTTCTGCCGCGTCTGCACCTCTGTCTGCGGCATCCTGGTCGACGTCGACGGCGACCAGGTGATCCGTGTCCGCGGCGATCAGGACCACCCGTTCTCGCACGGCTATACCTGCCCGAAGGGTCGTGCGCTGCCGCAGTTGCACCATCATCCGGATCGGCTCGAACATCCGCGGATGCGGGTGGACGGTCGGCTGCAGGACGTTAGCTGGGACGACTGCCTGGCGGACCTGGGCACCCGGTTGAAAGGCATCATCGACCGGCACGGACCCGAATCCGTCGCGTTCTATTTCTCCACCATGGAAAGCGCCGGCTTCCGGATGGCCGAGGCCCTGCACGCCGCGATCGGCACACCGGCGAAATTCAGCCCGCTGACCATCGACGGCACCGCCAAACCCCTGGTCTCGGATCTGGTCGGCGGATTCATGGGCCTGTCCGGCCGAACCGACCTGGACAACGCCGACTTCCTTCTGCTCGTCGGCGTCAATCCCGTTGTGTCGCATGGCCATGCGATCTCGATGCCCAACCCGACCGGCACGGTGCGCGAAATCGCGCGACGTGGGCAGGTGTGGGTGATCGACCCGCGCCGCACCGAGACCGCCCGGCTGGCCACCGCCCATCTGGCGCCGCGGCCGAGCACCGACCACGCGGTGCTGGCCTATCTGGTTCGTGAAATCTTATGCGACGGAATGAAAACCGATGTACCGGTGCAGGGCATCGACGCGCTGGCGGCCGCGGTGGAGCCGTTCACGCTCGAGCACACCGCACGTCTGGCCGACGTCGCCGAAGCGGACCTGGCACGGCTGTGCGAAGCGGTGCGCGCCGCGAAGTGCGTCGCGGTCGAAACCGGCACCGGCGTCACGATGACGGCCGAACGTGCCAATGTCACACAGTGGCTGGCATGGGTGCTGATGATCCTCACCGGGGCGATGAACAGGCCCGGTGGCACCTGGTTCCACCCCGGATTCGCTTATCAGCTCGAAACCTTCGGTGAGTTCCTGCCCGTCACGCCGATCGAGGGATCCTTCGGCCCCGGACCGCGCAGCCGCCCCGAGGCGCAAGCCTTCATCAACGAATGGCCCTGCGCGGTGCTGCCTGACGAAATCGCCGCCGGCCACATCCGCGCGTTGATCAACGTGGGCGGCAGCCTGGTCACCTCATTTCCCGAGACCGGCAAGTTGATTCCGGCCCTGCAGAATCTCGAGGTCTTCGCCACCACCGAGATCATCAACAACGAGACCACGGAACTGGCCACCCACGTGCTGCCCACCAAGGATCCGTTGGAGCGGCCCGACATCACCATCCACGACATCCTGAGTTCGCAGGTGTCAGTGCAGTACAGCCCGGCCGTCGTGGCCCCGGTCGGCGAGCGCCGCTCGATGTGGTGGGTGTTCGCCGAACTCGGCCGTCGGCTCGGTTACGACCTCGGCAATCTCGGGGATCCCGATAGCAGCACCGACGACGACGTGCTCTCGGTCCTGTTGGCCGGCGCCCGAACGGGTTTCGACGAAGTGGCGGCTGTGGGGTGGGCCGAAGCGCCGCGCGAGCTCCCGGCGCGATGGGTCGACGAGCACATCGGGCGGATGGGCGGCTGGAGGTTGGCGCCACCGCTGCTGGTCGACCAGCTGGCGGGTTTGAAACCACCAGCGCCCCTGGTGATGGTGCCGCGCCGGCAGCGCCGAAAGCTCAACGGGCAGCTTGACTTCCTCGGCGAGGCCGCCGAAATTCTCATCCATCCCGATGACGGTGCCGCCGCCGGAGTCATCGACGGCCAGAAGGTGACTGTCCGCAGCAGCAACGGAGAACTGACCGGCATCGCGAAGGTCGTCGATTCCATCCGGCGCGGAGCGGTGTCGATTCCGCACGGCCACCACGACGCCAACGTCAACCGACTGACCAATAAGGATGACATCGACGTGGTGACCGGCATGGTGCGCTACTCCGGCATCCCGGTCAGCCTGCACCCCGCCTAGCGCGCTCGCTCAATCGGCTTCGGGCGTGCCGCTTTTCACTCGGGCAGCGAGGAAGGCCGTGCAGAGCACCAGCACGCCGGTGGCCGCGACTTCGGCGGTCAGCGCGCCGGAGTTGACGAAGTCCCGGTCCGCCAGGCCGGACGCTCCCAACTCGTGCTTGGTACCGCCAATGAGTATCGCCGGGTACACCAGACACACGACGGCGGTGACGAAGGCGGTGACCGCACAACCGCACGCGACGATTCCGAGCCGTCGCACTCGAGATGCGGCCAGCAACGCGGCGCCGGCCGCGATCGAGGCGATCAGCACGATCCAGCCAGGCGCGCCACTCACCATGCCGTTGAGCAAGGCGCCGTATTGCTCGCCGTACTCGCCGACGTACATGCCCAGGCCATTCCACCGGATGGGAAATCCGAAGCGGCTCAAGTCGATCCATGACAAAAGTGTCAGCGCCGCTGACGCGATGGCCGCGACGACAGCCACTATGGTGATTACCCTGTTACGCAGCATGTTTCCTTTCGATCGGCCGATCAAGACGAACTTCTCGCCGGCTCACCCAGGGTAAGGGGGCCGGGTCGAACTCCCGAACCTGGCTGCGCACCGCGGACGAACCGGCTCCGACAGAGCGAGTTAAACGCGGCGACGTCACGGGTACCCATCCGGGTATGGGGTGGGTGACGGCACATGCGGTTGCGGTCTTCTCGGCTTTGCTCTCCGCGTTCTGGGCTGCCGTGGGAATCGTCGTTCGGCAACGAGCAACTCAGGGCGTTCCGGGTGATGAGGCCATGTCGGCGGCGATGGCGACGACACTGGTGCGGCAGCCGCTGTGGTGGGCGGGAACCTTTGCCGCGATCGCCGGTTACGTGTTTCAGGCGATGGCGCTGGCGCACGGATCGCTGCTACTCGTGCAGCCGTTGTTGGTGTCCTCGCTGCTGTTCGCGTTGCCGCTGAGCGCGGCGCTGTGCCGTCAGCGCATCAGTCGGGTCCAATGGGCCTGGGCGATGCTGCTGACGGCCGCATTGGCGGTCTTCCTGCTGGTGGGCCAGCCACACGAGGGGCATAACCGTCCGCCGATTCCCGCGTGGACGCTGGCCCTGGCGATCACCGTGCCTTCAGTAATCGCCTGTGTCATCGCTGCCCATCGCGCCGCCGGCCGGACCCGGGCGATGCTGCTCGGGGTCGCGGTGGCGGTCCTGCTCGGCATGATCGCGGTTGTCACGAAGGTTTGCACCCACCGCTACTCGATCGGCGGATGGCATGCACTGATGGCCGTCCCCGCTCCGTATGTGCTGGTGGCGCTGGCAGTGACGGTGACCGTGGTGCAGAACTCCGCCTTTCATGCCGGCGCGCTGCAGGCGTCGGTCCCGATCATGCTGGTGGGCGAACCGATCGTTGCAGTCTTGCTGGGGGTCGTCGTGCTCGGTGAGCACCTGGCGGTCGGCGGCGCGGCGGCACTGGTCCTTCTCGTCGCGGTGCTGGCGATGGTCGCGGCCACCATCGCGCTCGGCCGCACTCAGGCGATCGACAACAGCGAGGTCCCGGACGAGCACTTAACTGTCGCCGGCGGCCGCGATGAAGCCATGCTGGCATCCGCGGGAGCGGGCGGCGGCCGGCCGGGCGGGCGCGATCACCCCGAGTGAGCGCGGGCGATCATTTTTTATCTTGCGGCAAGCGGCAGCCGGTGTAGCCCGAAATAACCAGGTTGCCCTGGTAGGAGAGTTTGATGAACAGCCCGGTGGGGCCGTAGAAGCCCACGTCGTGGTTTCGGGGCTGGTCTTTCATCGTCTGCATCTGGGTGGCGTCGACCTTGGCGGCCGAGGCCTTGGTCGCCTCCTGCAGTTTGGCCCAATCCTGTTCTGACACATCGACATTCTCTGCTACCTGATGCGGCAGGAAGTAGTCTTTCCCATCCGTTTGCTCATAGGGCCGCAGGCAGGTTCCGCCGGAGCCCTCGCTGGGTGTCTCCCAAGCGATCGACGGGATGAGTTGGCTTGCGGCCGCTTTGATTTCATCGATCGCGGCCTGCACCTGAGCTTGGGTGTCCTCGAATGAGGGCAGAGATTTCAGCACTTCGGCGGCCTTGGCGGGGTCGGTGGACGGGATGGGCTCATGGGGCTGATTCACGTGACATCCTGTTGCGGCTAGTGCGATTGCGGCCACGGCGGTGCACAGCATCCCGTGACGCCGCCGACTCCGGCTGCTTGTCGTCTGGTCATTGCTCACTTGGTGGGAACCGCCTTGTCTCCTAGTCCGGCGAGGACGGCAGCGATGTTGTAGTTGGTCGTCCTGGTCCCGCCGTCGTCGGGAAAGCGGGGGTAGTCGCTGTGGCCATGTGCGCCTTCGAGATTGAGGGTGCCACCGTGGCCATCGGGCACCGTGGCGGGAGCGGTGGCGAGGTGGGTGAAGTTGGGGTTGGTGGCCGGATTCGGGCCGAAGTGGCCGGCACCGCTGGCGTCGGCGGCGCCCAACACGCTTTCGGAGACCATGTTCAACGGCGGTGGCAGAAATGGGGCCACCGAGTGGGCGATGGCGGGGCCGTCGTAGGTCCACTGGATCGGGTCGTCGGGCGTTTCCATGGTGAACACGTTGCCCGGTTGCAGGTGAAGTTGTTGCGGCGTGGACGCTTCGATTCCCGGGGATCCGTAGAACAGCGCCCGGGACACCCCGTGGTCGCCGGGCTCCTGCAGCGCCAGTCCGGTGGTCAGCGAGCCATAGGAATGCCCGATCGCCGTCAGATCGGCCGGGCCGCCATGGTGTGCGGCTTGGATCCCGTCGTAAAAGCCGGCCAGGTCATGCGCACCTGCCCTGGCGATGTCGTCGTGGCTGACGCCCCATCCACCGGTCAGCGATTTGCCGGGGTCGTCGAAACCCGGCACCTGGGGCGGGTCATAACCGATCCAGGCGATCGCCGACACGGTGTCATGGGCATGGCCGGGCGTGCTTTGCAACTGCCGCAGGGCCTCGTCCCTGACGTGAGTGCCCTCGTTGGCCATGCTCTCGATGGCGCCGTGCACCGTGGTGTTGAGGCCGGGAGCGGTGACCGACACATGGGTGGCGGTGTCGGGGTCCCCGACCGCGACAGCGGCGCGGGCCTGCTTGCCGGTTTTGGTGTCCAGCAGCATGAGTTTGCGATCCGGGCTGGCCCGCACGGTCTTGTCGACGGCTTGAAGGTCGGGCAGGTACTTGGCCCCGTTTCGGGCGGCGTCGTATTGGCGCTGCCACGCCTCATAGGCGAGGCGGTCGTCGAAGATTGCGCCAGGTTCGTTGGGGTGCGGAATGTTCTTGCCCTGCGCCCAATCTGGATGCTGGGCCTTCAGCGCGTCGGCTTGCGCGGCGGCGGTCTGCGCGTTCTTCAACTCGTCGGCGAGGGTGAGCCGGTTGTAGTGATCCCGGTCCACCGCGGGCATCCCGTTATGGTTGCCGATGTAGGGATTGTGGTGGTACTCAGCATCTTTCTGCTCGGGGGTGAGCGTATTCCACACCTGCGCAAACTGCTTCGGATCGTCCGGCAGCGCAGGCAGTTGCGATAGTGGCCCCTCCACCGCTCGGATGCCTGCGATGTCATATCCGTCGGCATGCAGGCTTCCCAACGCGTTCTGCAACGTGTTCGAGTAACCGTCGCGCGTCGCTTCTAGCTGGGCCAGTGCGGCTTTCGTGTCGCGAATGGCATCGTCTTCACACTTGGCGATGAACGCTTCGAGCGCATCGATGTCGGCCGCGGAGAGGCCGTCGTCGTCTTCCATCTCGTCGGCTTCACCGATCAGATCGTCGAGTTCCTGCAGCGCAGCTTCCAGCGACGCGATCTGTCCGGCGGCGGTCTTCTGCGCCTCGGCCAGCGCCGCGGCGATGCCTTCCAGATCCGAACCGATCTTGGGCAGTTGCAAGGATTGCGCCCCAAGGGATTTGGTCACCCGCTGCACTTCCTCGGAGTCGTTGATCGGATGACCGCCGTCCTGGTGGTTCCAAGCGGCCTCGAAGCGGGTGCGGGCCTGCTGGAACGCGTCGTTGGTCTCCGTCGTGCATCGCCCCGCTTTGTGGAAGGACTCCGCGAGGTTGGAGATCTGCAGCGGGCTGCCCGCCTGCAGGCTTTGATTGATCGCCCACGGGTCACCACCGGCCGCGGCGATCAGCGCCGGGATGCTGAGGTAGCGAAGTTGCATGGAATCGTCAGCTACTCCCCAGACCGGCAAGCATCGCCACCCCTTCCGCGCTGGAAAAAGGTTACCGCCGCAGAACCGGCAATCAATTCAGCGGAAGGCCAATCGTATGTCAGGGAAGGCAGCGCGCCGATGAAGCAGGGTTCAGTCACGCATCCATGCGGCGTAGGTTGAGGCTGTGTCAAGGGAGCGGTCGCATTGACCGATGCCATCAAGGACGCTTTGTCGCGCCGTGCATTCATCCGGGGTGTCGCGTTGTCGGGGTCCGTCCTCGGCGCCGCCTTCGTGGCACCCGCCGCGCTGGCGGAGCCTTCGGAGTGCGGCGATCCATCGGGCATGGTCGGTAACTGCGCGGTGCAGCTACCTCAGCAATTCAGCTCGACCAGTTTCAGCACCACTGCCATCGCAGGCGGTTCGAACTACTCCATTTTGTTCAGCACAAAGATCTCCAAAGGCCCACTGGTACCTTCGGGCGCCACCGGTTACCGCATCCGCAGCGACAGTGTGTCCGGTACCAAGACGGACGGAACGCCGTTCCGGCTGACACCCGGGATAGGCGAGGCAGGGCCGCGGGTTCTCGGGGCGCGGTCCGCGTCATCCCTCGGTTTCGCCCTGGATGTGCCGTGGAATGCAGATCAGCTCGTGCGTTCGTTCCTGTATGCGTACGAGGTCCAGTTCTTGACCGGGCTGACCGGAATCCAGACCTGCCCGTACACGACCACGATGACACTCGCGGACAACGGTATGACCCTCGGCGGTGTGGGGTCAGTGACGTTTTCCCCGCCGCGACTCACCGATTGTGGGGAACCACCGCCGCCTGCACCGGAGCAGTGAGCCGGTTGCGCCGCGGCCGGCGGCTCAGACCCGTAGCTTCCGGGGAAACAGCCGCTGACCTGTGGTGGCAGGTACAGGATTCGAACCTGTGAAGCTTTCGCGACGGATTTACAGTCCGCTCCCATTGGCCGCTCGGGCAACCTGCCGCCAGACAGGTTACAACGAGCGAGTAGACAAAGCACAAACGGCTGTCACAGGAGGAAGGAACGGATTGCATGGCGGACTCATCGTTCGACATCGTCAGCAAAGTGGATCGCCAAGAGGTCGACAACGCGCTCAACCAGGCCGCGAAGGAGCTGGCCACCCGCTTCGACTTCCGCGGTACCGACACCACAATCGCCTGGAAGGGCGACGAGGCAATTGAGCTGACGTCGTCCACCGAGGAACGCGTCAAGGCGGCCGTCGACGTCTTCAAGGAGAAGCTGATTCGCCGCGACATCTCGATGAAGGCCTTCGACGCCGGCGAACCCCAGGCATCCGGCAAGACCTACAAGATCAACGGCACCCTCAAGCAGGGCATCAGCAGCGAGAACGCCAAGAAGATCACCAAGCTGATCCGCGACGACGGGCCCAAAACCGTCAAGACCCAGATCCAGGGCGACGAAATCCGGGTCACCAGCAAAAAGCGTGACGATCTGCAGGCCGTGATCGCGATGCTCAAGCAGGCCGACCTCGACGTCGCGCTGCAGTTCGTCAACTACCGCTGACCCTGCGGCGAGGATTCGCCGGTTTCTGGCCCAACCAACCGGTGGGTCTCTAGGCTGTTGACGAGTCCCACAATGTGAGCGAGGTTGACGATGTCCGTGACTCCCAAGGAGGCCGCCGATAACGGTGCGACCGAGGCCGAATACTCCGACGTGATCATCGTCGGAGCCGGCATCTCCGGCATCGACGCGGCCTATCGGATCACCGAGCGCAATCCACAGCTGACGTACACCGTGCTGGAGCGGCGCGCCCAGATCGGCGGGACATGGGACCTTTTCCGCTATCCCGGCGTGCGCTCGGACAGCAGCATCTTCACGCTGTCGTTCCCCTTCGAGCCGTGGACCCGCAGAGAGGGCGTGGCCGACGGCGTGCACATCCGCGAGTACCTGGTCGCCACCGCGCGCAAATACGGCATCGACCGCCACATCCGATTCAACAGCTACGTGCGCTCAGCGGACTGGGACTCTTCGACCGACACCTGGACGGTCACCGTCGAGCAGGACGGGGCTCGCAAGCTGTACTGCGGCCGCTTCCTGTTCTTCGGCAGTGGCTACTACAACTACGACGAGGGCTACACGCCCGACTTCCCCGGCATCGAGGAGTTCACCGGCACCGTGGTGCATCCGCAGCACTGGCCCGAAGACCTGGACTACGCCGGCAAGAAGGTCGTGGTGATCGGCAGCGGGGCGACCGCGGTGACGCTGCTGCCGTCGTTGTCGGACCGCGCCGCCAAAGTCACCATGCTGCAGCGCTCGCCGACCTATCTCATATCGGCATCCAAGTACGGCAGGGTCGCCGCGATCTCCCGAAAGCTGCTGCCCCGCAAGCTGGCTCATCTCGTCGTCCGCATGTACAGCGCCTTGACCGAGGCGGTGTTCTTTGCGTTGTCCCGCAAGGCACCGGGGTTTGTGCGGTGGCTGCTGCGGCGCAAGGCGATCAGCAGCTTGCCGGCCGGGTATGACGTCGACACCCACTTCAAGCCGCGTTACAACCCGTGGGACCAGCGGATGTGCCTGATTCCGGACGCCGATCTGTACAACGCCATCACCGCGGGAGACGCCGAGGTGGTCACCGACCAAATCGACAAATTCGACGCGACCGGCATCGCGCTCAAATCCGGTGGGCACCTCGACGCCGACATCATCGTCACCGCCACCGGGCTGCAGTTGCAGGCACTGGGCGGCGCGGTGATCAGCCTGGACGGCAACGAAATCAAGACCAGCGACCGTTTCGTCTACAAGGCGCACATGCTCGAAGACGTGCCGAACCTGTTCTGGTGTGTGGGCTACACCAACGCGTCGTGGACGCTGCGGGCCGACATCACCGCGCGGGCCACGGCGAAACTGATGGAGCACATGGCTTCTCACGGCTATACCCACGCCGCGCCGCATCGCGGCAACGAGCCGATGACCGAGAAGCCGTCCTGGGACATCAATGCCGGCTACGTGCTGCGGTCGCTGCATGCGCTGCCGAAGTCGGGCACCAAGCGGCCGTGGAACGTGCGGCAGAACTATCTCGCCGACGCCATCGACTACCGCTTCGACCGGATCGAAGAGGCGATGGTGTTCGGCCGGGTCGAGGATCGGGCAGCATTGGCGGGGTAGCCGGATCGGCCCGGACGGGTGTTCGTGAACTGCTACTAAATCCCAGGTGTCGGCAATACGCTGATCGCCATGGCATCTGAGAAGCGCGAACCCAAAGTCGTTGTCCTCGGTGGCGGTTCCTGGGGCACCACCGTGGCATCAATCTGTGCGCGCCGCGGGCCGACGCTGCAATGGGTGCGCTCCGCGGAAACCGCCTCCGACATCAATGAGCACCACCGCAATAGTCGGTACCTGGGCAACGACGTCGTGCTGAGCGACACCCTGCGCGCCACTACCGACTTCGCCGAGGCGGCGAACTCGGCCGACGTCGTCGTGATGGGCGTTCCCTCGCACGGCTTTCGAGGCGTGCTGAGTGAGCTGGCCAAGGAGCTACGACCGTGGGTACCGGTGGTGTCGCTGGTCAAGGGACTCGAACAGGGCACCAACATGCGGATGTCGCAGATCATCGAGGAGACCCTGCCCGGCCACCCGGCGGGCATCCTGGCCGGACCGAACATCGCCCGCGAGGTCGGCGAGGGCTACGCCGCCGCGGCGGTGCTGGCGATGCCCGATCAGCATCTGGCCACCCGGCTATCGGGCCTGTTCCGCACCCGGCGCTTCCGCGTGTACACCAGCGACGACGTCATCGGGGTGGAGATGGCCGGGGCGCTGAAGAACGTCTACGCCATCTCGGTCGGCATGGGCTACTCACTGGGCATCGGGGAAAACACCCGGGCGCTGGTGATCGCCCGCGCGCTGCGCGAGATGACCAAGCTCGGCGTCGCCATGGGCGGCAACCCCGACACCTTCCCCGGCCTGGCCGGCCTGGGTGACCTCATCGTCACCTGCACCAGCCAGCGCAGCCGTAACCGGCACGTCGGTGAACAACTGGGGGCGGGCAAGCCGATCGACGAGATCATCGCCTCGATGAACCAGGTCGCCGAGGGCGTCAAGGCCGCCAGCGTGATCATGGAGTTTGCCAACGAATTCGGCCTCACTATGCCGATCGCCCGTGAAGTCGACGCTGTGATCAACCACGGCTCGTCCGTGGAGCAGGCCTACCGAGGCCTGATCGCCGAGGTCCCCGGCCATGAGGTGCACGGCTCCGGCTTCTGACCTGGGCGTTTCACCGCTAGCGAATTCAAATCTTTGCATTCTCTATGGGCAAGGCCCGTCGGCTTGACCGGCGCTTCGCCAGCAAAATACCGTCGTTCCAGGCAGCCAGGGTTTCCGGGCGCGATGATGCGAGTCGCCCGGCCGTAACCGCCTGTACGCCAATAGGTTACGAAGAGGTAACCAAACGGGACTTGGGGCGGGTATCGCACATCCCCCGCTAACACCTAACGAGGGACGCGACCGATGCACAACGTTGAACAGTCGGATGGTCAGGCCGGTGTGCAACGCCGGACCGAAGCGCGTATCGATCGGTTGCGCGCCGTCATCCGGCACGACTTGCCATCATCGCTGGTGGTCTTCCTGGTCGCGCTGCCCCTGTCGTTGGGGATCGCGATCGCTTCTAACGCCCCGGTGCTTGCCGGGTTAATTGCCGCGGTCGTCGGCGGCATCATCGTCGGCTCGCTGGGTGGCTCTCCACTGCAGGTCAGTGGCCCGGCGGCCGGGCTGACGGTGGTTGTCGCCGACCTCGTTTCCGAATTCGGTTGGGGCATAACGTGCTTGATCACCGTTGCGGCCGGGGTCGTGCAGGTTTTGTTGGGACTCAGCCGTGTTGCGCGTGCCGCCCTGGCGATCTCACCGGTCGTCGTGCACGCGATGCTGGCCGGCATCGGCCTCACCATCGCCCTGCAACAGACCCATGTGCTGCTCGGCGGGAAATCGAAGAGCACCGCCTGGCACAACCTGATCGGGCTACCGGGCCAGATCATCGGTGCGCACCGGCCCGGGGTGATCCTGGGGGTGCTGGTGATCGTCATTCTGGTCGGCTGGCGATGGGTTCCGGCCAAGGTGCGCCGCATTCCCGGTCCCCTGGTCGCCATCGTCGCGGTGACGGTGATTTCGGTGGTCTTTCCGTTCCACGTGCGCCGGATCAACCTTGAGGGGTCACCGCTGGACGCGCTGCAGTTGCCCGAACTTCCCCACGGCAACTGGGGCGCGTTCGCCATCGGGGTGATCACCGTGGCGCTCATCGCCAGCGTGGAAAGCCTGCTGTCGGCGGTGTCGGTTGACCGGATGCACAACGGACCACGTACCGACTTCAACCGCGAGCTGGTGGGTCAGGGAGCCGCCAACATCGTGTCGGGCGGCATCGGCGGGCTGCCGGTGACCGGCGTCATCGTCCGCAGCTCGACAAATGTCATCGCGGGCGCCAAATCTCGTGCCTCGTCGATAATGCACGGCTTCTGGGTTTTGCTGTTCACCATCCCGTTCGCCGGGTTGGTCGAAGAGATTCCCACCGCCGCCCTTGCCGGCCTACTCATCGTCATCGGGATGCAGCTGCTGAAGCCGGCCCACATCGAAACCGCCATGAAGAGTGGCGATCTCGCGGTGTATGTGGTGACGGCCGTCTGCGTGATCTTCCTCAACCTGCTGCACGGGGTGATGATCGGGCTCGCGCTGGCCATCGCGTTGACCGGATGGCGAGTGATCCGAGTCAAGATCGAAGCCGAGCCGGTGGACGACGAATGGCGGATCAGCATCGAGGGCGCGGCTTGCACTTTCCTGGCACTGCCGAGGCTGACGCGGGTGCTGGCAGCGGTTCCGCAGGGCGCGACGGTGACACTGGCCATAGCGGTCCATTACCTCGATCACGCGGCCCACCAGACGATTACCGACTGGCAGCAACAGCATGAGGCGACGGGCGGGACGGTTCACATCCAGGGCGTGGTCAAGACCGGGCACCGCGACCCGCACGAGCCGCTGGTCGAAGCCGAAAGGCCTGGCGCCGCAGCATAATTGCGATGGCCAGCCTGGGGACGTCCGCGCGGCTCTGTGGATCATGTGGGTTGCATCGAATCCGCTAGCGCATGTGCTAGCGGATTTGTAACTGACACATCCTCACGGAAACAGGGCTATCCACCTGCCCGGTCGGTCAGTCGACGTCGATGCTGATATGCAGTCGCTTGCCGCAGACCTGCGCCAGGCGTTGCAGCACGTCGACGCGCGGCATTTCGGCACCGCTCTCCCACGCGGCAACGGCTTCCCGGGTGGTACCCAGCGCCTCGGCCAGTTGACCCTGGTTCATTCCGGCACCGGCCCGTGTTTCGAAGATCAAATCGGGCAAATCCAGTGCCAGCCCGGCTTCGTGAATATCCATCGAGTCAGAGTCCGGCATCGCAATCACATCCAAATCCGATGCTACTTGCGATCTCCGCCTACCGCCCGGCCATCGACTCCAGCCGGCGGATACGGTCCTCGATCGGCGGGTGCGTCGAGAACAGCGACCCGATCCGCTCACCCGCGCGGAACGGGTTGGCGATCATCAGGTGCGCCTGGCTGGCCAGCTGGGGCTCCGGCGGCAGCGGGGCCGCCTGAACCCCGCCGGAGATCTTGCGCAGGGCCGACGCCAACGCCAGCGGGTCACCGGTCAGCACCGCGCCGGATTCGTCTGCCTGATATTCGCGTGACCGCGATACCGCCAACCGCACCACGGTCGCGGCGATCGGTCCCAGCAACGAAACCAGCAGCAGCGCAAAGGGATTCTCACCATCGCGGTTGTTACCGCCGAACATGCCGGCGAACATCGCCATGTTGGCCAGCGCGGTGATCACCGACGCCAGCGCACCGGCGATGCACGAGATCAGGATGTCGCGGTTGTAGACGTGCGAAAGCTCGTGTCCCAGCACGGCGCGCAGCTCACGCTCGGTGAGGATGTCCAGAATGCCGGTGGTACAGCAGACCGCGGCGTTGCGGGGGTTGCGCCCGGTCGCGAATGCGTTGGGCGCGTTGGTGTCACTGATGTACAGCCGCGGCATCGGCTGGTGCGCGGCGGTGGCCAGCTCACGCACGATGCGATACATCGCCGGGGCCTGCAACTCGGATACCGGCTGCGCGCGCATCGCCCGCAACGCCAGCTTGTCGCTGTTGTAGTAGGTGTAGACGTTCATGCCGATGGCGAAGAGCACCGCGAGGAACATCGCGGTTCTGCCGAACAACGAACCGACGAACACGATCAACGCCGACATGCCGACCAACAACGCGAACGTCTTGAACGTGTTGTGATGCGGATGCCAAGTCATCAGTGTCCTCCTTGCAAGCTCGGGCCCCGCTAATGCGACTACCGCTCATTGAACGCCCGAGATGGCCCCATTGGTTCCGCAGGGACGCCGCAGGCGGCCTCAGCCGTGCCGGCTGATGGTGTAGTCGACCAGCGTTTGCAAGGCATGCCGGCCGGGGACGTCGGGCAATAAAGCCAGCTCTTGACGTGCCTGCTGGGCGTACTCCTGTAGCGAGCGCTTGGCCTTGGCCATACCCGGCGACGCCCGCAGCAACGCCAGCGCCTCGGCCACCGCCTCGTCATCGTCGATCGGCCCGACCAGCAGCTCGCGCAGTCGCGCCGCTTCGGGTCCGGGTTCGCGCAGCGCATAGACCATCGGCAAGGTGTGCACGCCTTCGCGCACGTCGGTGCCGGGCAGCTTGCCGGACTCGTGGGAGTCACTGTCGATGTCGATGATGTCGTCCGAGATCTGGAACGCGGTCCCCACGATGCCGCCGAGGCGACTCAGCCGCTCCACCTGATCGGGGTCGGCACCCGAGAACATCGCACCGAACCGGCCCGCCGCCGCGATCAGGCACGCGGTCTTCTCGTACACCACTTTCAGGTAGTGCTTGATCGGGTCGGCTCCCTGCGCCTCTTGCTGCAGGCCGCGAGTCTCGCGCATCTGCCCCGTCACCAACTGGGCGAACGTCTCGGCGATCAGCCGCACCGCCTCGGGCCCCAGCCGGGAAACCAACCGGGAGGCCGTGGCAAACAGATAATCGCCGGCCAGGATCGCGACGTTGTTGCCCCAGCGCACGTTGGCGGTGGGGGTGCCGCGACGAACCTCCGCCTCATCCATGACGTCGTCGTGGTAGAGCGTGGCCAGGTGCACCAGCTCGATGACGGCGCCGGCGATGGTGACGTCCGTGTGGTCGGGGTCGGGTCCGATCTGCGCCGACAGCACGGTGAACAGCGGCCGGAATCGCTTGCCGCCGGCCTTGAACAGGTGCGTCAGCGACTCGGTCATGATGTCGTCGGCGCTGCGCAGCTCGGTGTCCATGAGCTGCTCGATCCGTCCGACACCGTCCCGTACCGTCGCCGCGAAACCGGGGTCACCGAAGTCAACGCCCGCCACCACAGTCGCCGGAGTACTCACGGGACCAAACATACTGGTGTGCATGAAGACGGGAGCGACCCGAGCCCTCAAGGCTCAAGTGGTGGTCGTGGGTGCCGGACCCGCCGGCTCGGCGGCGGCAGCCTGGGCCGCCCGCGCCGGCAACGAGGTACTGGTCATCGATTCGGCGAGCTTTCCCCGCGACAAAGCATGCGGTGACGGGCTGACCCCGCGCGCGGTCGCCGAGCTGGAACGGTTGGGGCTGGGCGACTGGCTGGACACCCGCATCCGGCACCGGGGATTGCGGATGAGCGGATTCGGCGGCGAGGTGGAAGTCGATTGGCCCGGCCCGTCATTCCCGTCGACCGGTAGCGCGGTGGCCCGCTTCGAGCTGGATGACCGGATCCGCAAAGTCGCCGAAGATTCCGGGGCGCGGATGCTACTCGGTACCAAAGTCGTTGCCGTGCAACATGATTCATCAGGCAGGGTGACTTCGGTGATGTTGGCCGACGGCACCGAGGTCGGCTGCCGTCAGCTGATCGTGGCCGACGGGGCCCGTTCGTCTTTGGGGCGAAAGTTAGGCCGGCGCTGGCACCAGGAAACGGTGTACGGCGTAGCGGCCCGCGGGTATCTGACCACCGCGCGCGCCGATGACCCCTGGTTGACCTCGCACCTGGAACTACGCGGACCCGACGGCTCCACAGACAAAGTGCTGCCCGGCTACGGTTGGATTTTCCCGCTGGGCAACGGCGAGGTGAACATCGGCGTCGGAGCATTGTCGACGTCGAAACGGCCCGCCGATCTGGCGCTGCGGCCGCTGATCGACTACTACACCGATCTGCGCCGCGACGAGTGGGGCTTTACCGGCCACCCGCGCGCGGTGGCCTCGGCGCTGCTGCCGATGGGCGGCGCGGTGTCGGGGGTGGCGGGCGCCAATTGGATGCTGATCGGCGACGCCGCGGCCTGTGTGAACCCGCTCAACGGCGAAGGCATCGACTACGGGCTGGAGACCGGGCGGCTGGCCGCGGCGCTGCTGGATTGCCCCGACCTGTCGCGGGTGTGGCCGTCGCTGCTGCAGCAGCACTACGGGCGCGGGTTCTCGGTGGCGCGCAGGCTGGCATTGCTGCTGACCTTCCAGCGGTTCCTGCCCTCGACCGGACCGATCGCGATGCGCTCGGCGTCGCTGATGACCATTGCCGTGCGGGTGATGGCCAACCTGGTCACCGACGACGATGCGGACTGGGTGGCGCGCGCCTGGCGCGGTGGCGGCCGGCTGTCGCGGCTGCTCGATCGCCGACCGCCTTTCAGCTGACCGCGGACGGCGCATCGCCGCAGGTCGGCGAGCTTCACATTGCTGGCCGGGGCCGTCGATCGGCGATTGACTTTCGGCCGCGCACCCGAAGCGAGGCGTGTATAGTCCAGCTAATGAAGGGAACGAGGCTGGCTACTATCGGAGCCGCTGCTGCCGCCGCTGCTGCTGCTATTGCGCTGGCCGGGCCGGCGCACCTCTCCGCGCCGGCGCAGGCGGATCCGCCGCCGACTGCGCCATTTCCCACCCCACGGACGCCGTCGCCGCCGAGCGACTATGACGCGCCGTTCAAGAACACCGTCAATGGCTTCGGCATCTACCAGCCGCAGGACCAGTTGGCGTGGCTGGGCAAGATCACCTGCGAACGGATTGGCAGGGGCGTAGACGGCGACGCATACAAGTCGGCGACTTTCATCCAGCGCAACCTGCCGCGTGGCACCACTCAGGGCCAGGCATTCCAGTTCCTCGGCGCCGCGGTCGACCACTACTGCCCCGACCAGGTCGGCTTCGTGCAAGCCGCCGGCAACCACTAGAACCGTCTCAGCGCAGGGGCTTGTGACCCGCGTGTAGGGCGACGATGCCGCCGGTCAGATTGCGCCAGCGCACCCCCGACCAGCCGGCCTGGGTTATCTGCTGCGCCAGCGCCGCCTGATCGGGCCACGCCCTGATCGATTCCGCGAGGTACACGTAGGCCTCGGGATTGCTGGACACCGCCCGCGCCACCCGCGGCAGCGCCCGCATCAAGTACTCCTTGTAGACGGTGGCGAACAGCCCATTGGTGGGCGTGGAGAACTCGCACACCACCAACCGGCCGCCCGGGCGCGTGACGCGGGCCATCTCGCGTAGCGCGGCCTGGGTGTCGACGACGTTGCGCAGCCCGAAACTGATTGTCACAGCGTCGAATACACCATCGGCGAACGGCAGCTTGGTGGCATCACCGGCGACTTTGGGAACATTGCGCGCGGCGCCGGCCGCGAGCATGCCGACCGAGAAATCGGCGGCGACGCACCACGCCCCGGACTTCTTCAGCTCCACGGTGGACACCGCGGTGCCCGCGGCGAGGTCCAGCACCTTCTCCCCCGCCCCGATGGCCAGCGCCGACCGGGTCGCCTTCCGCCAGTAGCGATCCTGGCCCATCGACAGCACGGTATTGGTCAGGTCGTACCGGCGGGCGACGCCGTCGAACATCGACGCGACATCCCGGGGATCCTTGTCCAATTCCGCGCGACTCACGCGACAAACGCTACCTGTTCGGGGAATGAGGTGGCGCAGTCGGCGTTGTAGGGGGGCGTGACTGAAAAAGTTTGGTTTATCACCGGTACTTCGCGAGGTTTTGGTCGGGCCTGGACAATTGCGGCGCTGGAGCGGGGCGACAAGGTCGCTGCCACGGCACGCAACACGGAGTCGCTAGACGACCTGGCGCAGCAGTACCGCGACGCGCTACTGCCGATTCGTCTTGACGTCACCGACCGGGCAGCGGACTTCGCGGCGGTCAAGCAGGCGCACGACCACTTCGGCCGGCTCGACATCGTGGTGAACAACGCCGGATACGGGCAATTCGGATTCGTCGAGGAGCTCTCCGAGCAAGACGCACGCGATCAGATCGAGACCAATGTTTTTGGGGCACTGTGGATTACCCAGGCCGCGCTGCCATATCTGCGCGAGCAGGGCAGCGGCCACATCATTCAGGTGTCCTCGATCGGCGGAATCACCGCATTCCCCTTGGTCGGCATCTACCACGCGTCGAAATGGGCACTGGAGGGCTTCTCGCAGGCGCTGGCGCAGGAGGTTGCGCCGTTCGGTGTGCACGTCACCCTCATCGAGCCGGGCGGTTTCGACACCGACTGGGCCGGCGACTCGGCCAAGCATGCGGATCAGATTCCGGCCTACGACGAGGTTCGCGCCGCCGTCCAGGCCGAGCGAAGCCGCCGGTGGGCCAGCCCGGGTAACCCGTCGGCGTCCGCGGCCGCGCTACTGAAAGTGGTCGATGCCGAAAAGCCGCCGCTGCGAGTGTTTTTCGGCGCTTCTCCGTTGGAAACCGCGAAGGCGGACTACCAGAGCCGGCTGAAGAACTGGGAGGAATGGCAGCCCGTCGCGGAGCTGGCGCAGGGTTGATCGGAGCCGCGGCCTATTCGGCGCCACTGAGAAGGCGGGCGCCCTGCGGACACCCAGCAAACTTTTGGAGAGGTGACTCGCCGAAAGTTAAGTAGTCGATTACTCATGCCCGACGGCGGGTGCGGACACATACTTATCACCTCTGCGAGGAAAGGTGGTCCGATGTCCGCACCCCAGGGCCCGCCAGTGGAAACCTGCGAGATCTGCATCGTCGGAGCCGGCATCGCCGGGCTGAACGCCCTGTTCGCAGCTAGCAGATACCTGTCGCGCGATCAAAAGGTGATCCTGATCGATCGCCGGGCGCGCGTCGGCGGCATGTGGGTCGATGCCTACCCCTACGTGCGCCTGCACCAACCGCACCCGATGTTCACGGCGGGCAACATCCCGTGGACACTCGGCAAGGAACCCAGCTACCTGGCGACCAAGTCAGAGGTGCTCGACCACTTCCAACACTGTGTCGAGGTGATAAAGGAGCGGGTCCAGGTCGACGACTACTTCGGCTGGAACTTCGAGTCCGAAGAAGAAGGGAACGGCGTTGTACGGGTCACCTGTAGGGCTGCCGACGGCCGGGTGCTCGTCATCGACACCAAGCGCCTGATCAAAGCCTATGGGCTGGCAGTCGCGCCCAACCAACCGCTCGAGGTCTCCAGCAGCCGCATCCATTCGGTATCGCCCGACTACTGCGACGTCCGGGCGGGTGACATCAGCGAAAGCGATGCGCCGGTGTGGATTATCGGCGGCGGAAAGACCGCGATGGACACCGCACACGCACTGATCACCGCATACCCCGGTCGGCCGGTCAACCTGGTCGCCGGCCACGGAACGTTCTTCTCCAACCGCGACAACCTGTTACCCAGCGGCGTGGGCCGCTGGTGGAAGGGCACACCGCTGAACGCCGTCGCCGCACAGATGAGTCGCCGGTACGACGGCACGAACGAAGCGGAAGTCCAAGAATGGTTCCGCGCCACCTATGGAACGTTCTTGACCCCGCAAGCGGACAACTTCGTGTTCGGGGTGCTGTCTGAGGCCGAGAACCGGACGATCTCGGCCGGGCTGAACGACGTCGTCATGGATTATTTCGAGGATGCGGTCGATCAGAATGGCACCACCGAGTTGAGGTTCCGGAGCGGATCGACGAAGACGATTCAACCGGGCAGCTGGATCGTCAACTGCACGGGATACGTCAAAATCCGCGACGATTACCCCTACGAGCCATACGTTTCGCCAAGTGGCGCAATCGTTTCCGTCAACGTGCGGTCGGCCATGCTGCACCTTCCTGCGTTCATGGGATATTTCCTGGGCCACTTGCTGTTGTTGGACAAGCTGCGAGAGATCCCGCTGTACGAAGTCGACTGGCAGGAACTTCGGCAAAAGGCTCCGCTGGCATTCCCGTACGTGCTCTTCGCACTGCTGCAGCACAACCTCAGCCTGATCTACGACAACGTTCCCAGTCGCGTGTTCAGCGAGAACGGCCTCGATTTCGATAGGTGGTACCCGCTACCGCGTCGCTTGCCGGGCCTGGCCCGGTTCGTGCTCACGCACCGCCGGGAATGCGAGCGCCAGCGCCATGTTCTCGACACCGTCCGGGAGCGATTCCAAATCCGTTGCGGTCCGCTTGATGCGCAAGGCATTTCCAGCGCCAAAGGGTGATCACCAGTCGGAGGTAAACCGTGACCGAAGACGCAATCAGCATTGGTGGAGTCGATCTCGCCGATCCACACACCTATGCGCAAGGCGTACCGCACGAGGCCTATCGCACGCTGCGGCAACGCATGCCGGTGGCATGGCACCCATATAAAGACGGCCCGGGATTCCTCGCGCTGACCGGCTATGACGAGGTTTTTGCCGTCTCGCGCGACAGCGCCACGTGGTCGTCGGAGGCCACCGCGGTGTGGTTTGAAACGCCCGGTCCAGACGACCTGTTCGATATGCGGGGCATCATGATGATCACGATGGACCCCCCGCGGCATACCGCGCTGCGGGGCCTGGTCAGCAGGGGCTTCACGCCGCGGCAGGTTACCAAGCTCAATGAGCGCATTACGGAGATGGCTCGAGAAGTGGTCGACACCGTCATCGAACGGGGTGAGTGCGATTTCGTCACGGAAGTAGCGGGGGCGTTGCCCTCCTACGTGATCGCCGAACTTCTCGGCATTCCGCTGAAAGACGGCTACCGGCTTTACGAGCTGACCGAGATCATGAACACCGGCGTGCTCGGCGATCAGCACGCCACACAGGCGGCGATGGAGATGATGGCTTACTCCACCGAACTCATGGCCCGTAAACGCGCGTATCCCGACGATGACATCGCAACGTCGCTGCTGCATGCCGAAGTCGACGGCCAGCGCCTCACCGACTTGGAATTCAACTCCTTTTTCATGTTGCTCATCAACGCGGGCGGCGACACGACCCGCAACCTGGTCGCCGGCGCCATATGTGCGTTGATGAAGAACCCCGAGCAGCGAACGATGTTGGATGCCGACTCGTCGCTGCTGCCTACGGCGGTTGAGGAGCTATTGCGCTACGTCAGCCCGGTGATAGCGTTCGCCAGAACCGCCATGAAGGACACCGAATTGCGCGGGACACCGGTGAAGAAGGGCGACCGGGTGGCGATGTTCTACCCGTCGGCTAACCGGGACGAGGCACACTTCGCCGACCCCGACCGACTCGATCTAGCTCGGAATCCCAATCATCACTGTGCATTTGGCGCGGGCGGTACGCACTTCTGCCTGGGCGCGAACTTGGCCAGAGTGGAGTCATCCGCGCTGATAGCTGAGGTGTTGATGCGGATGAAGAACCTGGAGCCGGCCGGGCCTGTCGAGCGGATGGCATCGACGTTGATCAACGGCATTCACTCGATGCCGGTCCGATTCACGCCCGGGTGTCCCGTGGGAACTCAGAGGTGAATCGGGCGCACGGGCCGTGACCGATCATTCGCCCTGCGCGTAACGCGTCGCGATGAGTTGCCGCCGGGTAAATGGTGACAGCACCGCCTCGTAGTGGCCCAGCAGTTCGTCGCAGATGACCGGCCAACTCCGGCCGACCACACTGCGCCGGGCGGCCACGGCGTAGCGCGGCCGTTCGGAAGTCAGGTGTGCGACCGCGTCGGGCAGTCGGGACTCGAACTCGTTGACGGCCAACAACAGACCAGTGCGCCACGAGGTGACGAGGTCACGTGGGCCGCCGGCGTCGGGGGCGATCACCGGCAACCCCGACGCCAGCGCTTCTTGCACGACCTGACAAAACGTCTCGTGCTCACCGGGATGCACGAACACGTCCATACTGGCGTACGCTGCGGCGAGTTCGTCGCGGTACAACGCACCCGTGAAAACCGCTGTCGGCATTGCCGATTGCAACTTGTTGCGGTCGACGCCGTCGCCCACGATGACGAGTTGAACCGCACCATCGGCGGCCAGCCCGATGAGTCGCTCCACGTGTTTCTCAGGCGCGAGCCGGCCCACGAACCCGACGATCGGCTTGCCCTGTGGCGACCACTGCTGCCGCAGCGCGTCGCTGCGCGCGGACGGCGCGAACCGCAGCAAGTCGACGCCGCGCGCCCATCGATGCACTCGCGGAAAGCGATGAGCGACAAGTGATTCCATTGTCACACTGGATGGCGCCAGGGTGCGGTCGGCAAGCCCGTGCAGATGACGGAACCAGGCCCACGCGGCCCGCGTGGTCATCGGAATGCCGTAGCTCGCCGCGAAACCCGGAACGTCGGTTTGATACACCGCGACCGTCGGCACTCCCAGCCACCGGGCCGCACGCACCCCGCCATAGCCCAGCAGTGCCGGTGACGCCAGATGCACGACATGCGGATCAAATCCACGCAGCACCTTCACCAGCCGGGGTGTCGGCACGCCGAGCGGCAGGGTGGTCACCTTCGGGAACATCCGCGATGGCACCCGGTGAACACGGATACCGTCGTGGATGCGATCCGCCCGGGGTTGACCCGGAGGCGCGTCGGGAGCGATGACGAGGGCTTCGTGGCCCGTCCGGCGCAGATGCTCGAGTACCCGGATCACCGAGTTGCTGACACCGTTGACTTCCGGGAGGAAGGATTCCGCGACGATGGCAACGCGCACACCATCACGGTGTCAGCGTCGGCTGTCGACAAGGTTGCCTGTATGTATACGTCACGCGAATGTTGCAGGTCCGGCACTTTCGGCGACCGGGTCATCCGGTCCGTCGCGACGGTCCAGCCACTTGTCCAGCAGCGCAAGCATGATCAGGAGGGCCGCCGCAGTCAGCCAGCCCACCACGGCGATGGATCCGGCCGGGATGATCGCCAGCCCGGCATTGCGATGTTGCACGCGAACCAGATTCGGGTCGTTCTTGTTGTACTCGACATAGATCCGCATCCCGGTGGCCAAATGGGACGGATAGAGCACACCGAGCTCGGGTCGATAGGTGACCCGCTCGGGAGTGACGAATTCGATGGTGGAGCGCCGCGGCCCGGCACTGAGCACCTCTGCCTGTGCCACACCCATGTTGTGGGTAATGGCGATGTCGTTGCGCCACGCGCCGGCCACCAGTAGCACGGACTGCAACGTGACCAGGCCGGTCACGATCAGTACCGCAATCCTGGCCCACCGCAACGCGATTCTGGCGCGCGTCTTCGGCCGTTCGTCACTGCGTCCATGAAGCAGTATGCGCAGCAGGGCTTTTGGATCAACTGCCATCTAGGTGCGCCTCACAGGGCCGCCTTGATTGCGGCGTGCAGCTGCCGCAGCGATGACCGGTCGGCCTTGACCTCCAGCACTCGCATCCCCGGTCCGGGTTCGTCGAGGGCGGCCTGCAATTCGCCGACCTCGATCTGCCGGCTCTCGACGTGGTACGCGCGACACAGCGCCCCGACATCGACGTCATGCGGTGTGCCGAAGATCCGGGACGACACATCGGAGAACCGGGGATCGCCCTGTTCGAGCAGTTCGAAGATGCCGCCGCCGTTGTCGTTGGAGACCACGATGGTCAGCCGGCGGGGAATGGGCTCGGTGGGGCCGATCAGCAGCCCGGAGCTGTCGTGCACGAACGTCAGATCACCGATCAGCGCTACGGTGCGCGGCGGGCCGTCCGGGCCGCCCTGCTCTTCGTGCGCCAGCGCCGCCCCGATCGCCGTGGAGACCGTCCCGTCGATGCCGGCGACTCCCCGGTTGGACCGCACCCGGATGCCGTGGGTGTCCAGGCCGACCAGTGCCGCGTCGCGGACCGGGTTGGACGCCCCGAGCACCAGCTGATCGCCGGGCCGCAGCGCGTCGGCCACGGCCGCCGCAACATGCAGGCCGGTGGTCAGCGGGTGCGCCGCGAGCTGGCTGCGCACGGCGGCAAGCGCGTGCCGGTTGGTCTCCGCACAGCGCTGCAACCACGCCCCGCTCGGTTCGCCGGTCACGACTGCTCGCGTCCCGGTGGCCTGCGAGTTGCCCGAGACGTCCGGCCAGCGCGGCCCGGTGGTCAGCGCGAATACCGGCACATGCGGGTCGGCCAGCAACGCCGACACCGGCCGGTGCAGAGTGGGGCGGCCGAGCATGATCACCTGCTTGGGCCGCAGCAGGGGCAGTGCCAGCGGGTGCAGCGGGTTGGCCGGGGCCGGGGCCGTCGGCTCGGCGACGGTCGGCAGCTGGGCCAGGTTGGGCTGCGGCCCCGCGCCGTGTCCGGCGATGACGACCGTGTCGGGTGCCAGGTCGATGTCCAGCGGCTGGTCGAAGCTGACCGGCGGCGTGTAGGTCCACGGCCGGCCACCCGGGCGGCCCTGCGGAGTCGCCGCTTGAGGCTCGGGGTCAGGCACCAGGGGCTCGCGCAGCGGGATGTCGAACTGCACCGGGCCGGCGTTGGCGGTACGCGATCCGGTGGCCGCCGTGAGCACCCGGCAGGTGGCCGATCGCCAGGTGGCGTTGAGGGCATCCAGCCGCTCGGGGGCGTCCTCGGCCAGGCCCAGGCTGATGGTGGCCCGCACCTGGGTGCCGAAGTAGCCCAGCTGCTCCATGGTCTGGTTGGCGCCGGTGCCCAGCAGTTCGTAGGGCCGGTTGGCCGACAGCACGATCAGCGGTACCCGCGCGTAGTTGGCCTCCACCACGGCCGGGCCGAGATTGGCCACCGCGGTGCCCGACGTCATGGCGACGCATACCGGCGCGCCGGCGGCGATGGCCAGGCCGATGGCCAGATAGCCCGCGGTGCGCTCGTCGATGCGGACGTGCAGCCGGATCCGGCCGGACCGGTCGGCGTCCTGCAGCGCGAAGGCCAGCGGGGCGTTGCGCGAACCGGGACAGAGCACCACGTCGCGGACACCGCCGCGAATCAGCTCGTCAACGACGACGCGAGCCTGGGTCGTCGAGGGGTTCACTCCTACAGGGTGTCACAGCCCGCTGACGATGCAGCCCACGCAGTGGGCTGGTGAGGAAGCGGGCAATCGGACCACAGCCCGCTGACGATGCAGCCCACGCAGTGGGCTGGTGAGGAAGCGGGCAATCAGCCCTTGGCGTCGCCGAAGAACTTGAGCATGGCGGCGTTGACGGCGTCCGGCCGCTCGAAGAAGCCGAGGTGACCGGTGTCGGGTATCTGCACATACCGCCCGTTGGGCAGCGCGTCGGCGACCTCGCGGCCCAAGTACGGCGGGGTGAGCACGTCGTCGGAGAAGCCGATCACCAGCACCGGGGTGGCGATGCGGCGGTAGGCGGTCAACCGGCTGGTGGTGGGCGCGACGTCCAGCTGCGCCCGCATCCCCGGGGTGGACTTGACGGGCCAGGTGGAAAACATCGCGATCCAGTCGGCGATCGCGGTGTCATCGTTGAGCGTCTTGCGCGAAAAGTTTTCCAGCAGACGGATTTTCGCCTCGTAGGCGGCCGGCAGCGCGACGCCGGTGTCGGCCAGCTCGGCCTCGGCGTCGCGGAAGAACTGCCGCGCCCGGTCCATCCGGCCGCGGGTGCCCATCAGCACCGCCGAGCTGACCAGCTCGGGGCGGGCCAGCATGAGTTCCTGGGCGATGAACGCACCCATCGACATTCCGACGATGCGGGCCGGCGCCGCGTTCAGGCCCTCGATCAGCGCCGCGGTGTCGGCGACCATGGTTTGCGTCGAGAAGCCGTTGGCGTTCTCGGTGGCGCCGACTCCGCGATTGTCGAAGGTGATGACGCGGTATCCGGCCGCCAGAAACGCCGGTACTTGATAGGGGTGCCAGGTTCGTCCGGCGCCGCCGTGGCCGGCGATAAAAACCACGGGCTCACCGGAGCCGCGGTCGTCGTAAGCCAGGTTAATCACCCGGTCGACGGTACAAGCAACCGATGGCACACCTTGACCCGGTCGATCCACCACTGCCGCCGCTCCGGTGCCGCCCGCAGGGCGTGCAGCCGCTCCGGATCGGGCGTCACCGGCCCCACCGCCAGGTTGCCGTCGACGGGCGCGGCGGTCTCGGCGACGTCTTCCACGAACAGCCCGCCGGTGCCGAGCCCGCAGGCGTGGCGAAGCTGCGGCAGGGCCGCGGCGGCGGTCAGGCCGGCAGCGATGCCCACCGCCGAATCCAGCGCGCTGGAGACCACTACCGGGATGTCGATCTGCGCGGCGATCTCGAGCATGGCCGAAATCCCGCCTAGCGGAGCAACTTTGAGCACTGCGATGTCGGCGGCGCCGGCGCGGACCACGGCCAGCGGGTCGTCGGCCTTGCGGATGCTTTCGTCGGCGGCGATCGGCACGTCGACACGTCGGCGCAGCGCCGCGAGTTCGGCGACCGTCGCGCAGGGCTGCTCCAGGTATTCCAGCGGGCCGTCGGCGGTCAATGCGGCCGCCGCTGCGCTCGCCTGCTCGACGCTCCAGCCGCCGTTGGCGTCCACCCGCACGGTTGGCACCAGTTCGCGCACGGCGTTCACCCGGGCGACATCGTCGGCAAGCGTCTGCCCGGGTTCGGCGACCTTCACCTTGGCCGTGCTGGAGCCGGGGAAGCGGGCGAGCACCTCGCCCACCTGTGCGGCCGGCACGGCCGGCACGGTGGCGTTGATCGGGACGAGGTCGCGGCGGATGGGCGGCGGCGGGCGATAAGCCGCCGCGATGCCGGAGGCCAGCCAGTGCGCGGCCTCGCGCGGGCCGTATTCGACGAACGCCCCGAACTCGCCCCAGCCGGCCGGGCCGTCGATCAGCGCGACTTCGCGGGTGGTGATGCCGCGAAACCGCACCCGCATCGGCAGCGCCACCACGTGCAGGCGCTGCAGTAGGTCCTCGAGTGTCGGCGTCACGCGCGGTACACCTGGCGGCCGGCCAGATAGGTCGCCCGCACCTGCAGGTCGGCGATCTGCTCGGGCGGCACCGCGCGCGGATCGGCCGACAGCACCACGAGGTCGGCGTATTTGCCCACCTCCAGCGAGCCGATCACGTCGTCGGCGAACAGCTGCCAGGCCGCATCGATTGTCTGCGCGCGAATCGCCTGGTCGACCGTCAACCGCTCCTCGGGCGCCAGCACCCGGCCGCTGGGTGCCGTGCGGGTGGCGGCGACGCTGATGTTGCGCAGCGGCTCCTCGGGCGTGACCGGCGGATCGTTGTGCAGCGAGATGCGCATTCCGGTCGCTACCGCGGATCCCGCTGGCATCCAACGGGTTCCACGTTCCTCGCCGAACAGCCCGTCGACGATCACGTCGCCCCAGTAGTGGATCTGGTCGACGAAGATGCTGCAGGTCAGGCCGAGGTCGTGGGCGCGCTGCAGCTGCTCGGGCCGGATCGCGCCGACGTGCTCGAGACGCAGCCGGTGATCGTCGCGCGGATGGCGCCGTAAGGCTTCCTCGTACACGTCGAGGATGGTGTCCACGCCGGCGTCGCCCTGCACGTGGCAGGCCATCGGCCAGCCTTGCGGGAAGTAGGCGCCGACGATCTCGCGCAACTGCTCGGCGGTGTAGTTGGCGCATCCGCACGAACCCGGCACGACGCCGATGATGCGGGTGGCTTCGGTGTCCAGGTAGGGAAACGAGAGGTCGATATTGCCGATCCAGGGCGAGCCGTCGACCCAGATCTTGATGCCGACCTGGCGCAGCATGTCGTCGCCCTGGCCGGGGGTGGCGGCGGTGGTCATCTGCGGGTTGGAGATCTCGTAGGTGCGCAGCCGCACCGTGAGCCGGTTGCGCAGCTGCTCGACCACCGGGCGGAAGTTGGGATCGAAGGCCATCTCGGAGCAGGTGGTCAGGCCGGCGCGGTTGAGCCGGGCGCACTCGGCGAGCAGCATCTGCGGGTAGTCGGCGAAGTCGATGGCCCCGCTCAGCAGCGGGAACACCGCGCCAGTCTCCTCGGCGGTGCCGTCGAGCTCCCCGTTGGCGTCGCGGCCGTACTTGGCGCCCTTGGGATCCGGGGTGTCGCGGTTGAGGCCGTGCAGCTTGGCGGCGCGCGAGTTGAAAAAGGCCTTGTGTCCGGAGTTGTGCAGGATGACCAGCGGGCTGTCCGGCGCGATGTCGTCGAGCCAGCTCAGCGTGGGTTGCGGAAGACCGCGCTGCAGCAGCGGATCCCAGCCGTTGAGGTAGGCGCCGTCGGATCCGCGTCGGGCCACCTCGGAGTGGATCGCCGCGACGACGTCGTCGGCGCTACGCATGGTGACCGGGCGGATGTCAACGATGCGGTCCGAAAGCGCGACCGCCTCCATCAGCGGATGCCCATGTGCCTCAACGAAACCCGGCATGACGCAGCCGTCGCCGACGTCGAGGGTCTGGGTGTCGGGGCCGGTGAATTCGGCTACCTCAGTTCGGGTTCCGACGGCGACGATGCGGCCGTCGGCCACGGCGAGCGCCTCGGCGGTGGGCCGGGCGTCGTCGACGGTCAGGATGGTTCCGGTGACGACGAGATCTGCCTGCGCCATAGGGAGGAATCGTACTGATTGATGGTGTCCGCGAGGGGGTGGCTGACTGGAATTGCAACACGTTCTAGTCTGGCCACATGAGTGACGATCTGTTGCGCCATCCCATTCATTCCGGACACCTGACCGTCGGTGCGCTCAAGCGCAACAAGAACAAGCCGGTGTTGTACCTCGGTGACACCACGCTGACCGGTGGTCAGCTCGCCGAGCGCATCAGCCAATACATTCAGGCGTTCGAGGCACTCGGTGCGGGCACCGGCGCCACCGTCGGGCTGCTGTCGCTGAACCGGCCCGAGGTGCTGATGATCATCGGCGCCGGACAGACCCAGGGTTACCGGCGCGTGGCGTTACACCCCCTCGGCTCGCTGGACGACCACGCGTATGTGCTGGGCGACGCCGGCGTGACGTCGCTGATCATCGACCCGAACCCGATGTTCGTGGAGCGGGCGCTGGGCCTGCTGGAGAAGGTGCCCGGCCTCAAGCAGGTGCTGACCATCGGCCCGGTGCCCGAAGCGCTGGGTGATTCCGCGGTGGACCTGGTGGCCGAAGCCGCGAAGTATTCGCCGAAGCCGTTGGTGGCGGCCGACCTTCCGCCCGATCACATCGGCGGGATGGCCTACACCGGCGGCACCACCGGCAAGCCCAAGGGCGTGCTGGGCACCGCGCAGTCGATCACCACGATGACCACGATCCAGCTCGCCGAGTGGGAGTGGCCGGACAACCCGCGGTTCTTGATGTGCACCCCGCTGTCGCACGCCGGGGCGGCGTTCTTCGTGCCGACCATCATCAAGGGCGGCGAGCTGGTGGTGCTGACCAAGTTCGACCCGGCCGAAGTGCTGCGGGTGATCGAGGAGCAGAAGATCACCGCCACCATGCTGGTGCCGTCGATGATCTACGCGCTGATGGACCATCCGGATTCGCACACCCGTGACCTGTCGTCGCTCGAGACGGTCTACTACGGCGCCTCGGCGATGAACCCGGTCCGGCTGGCCGAGGCCATCCGCCGCTTCGGGCCGATCTTCGCCCAGTACTACGGGCAGTCCGAAGCCCCGATGGTGATCTCGTACCTGGCCAAGAAGGACCACGACGAGAAGCGGCTCACCTCCTGCGGGCGGCCCACCCTGTTCGCCCGCACTGCGCTGCTGGACGCCGACGGCAACCCGGTGCCGCAGGGCGAGGTCGGCGAGATCTGCGTGTCCGGGCCGCTGCTTTCCGGCGGCTATTGGAACCTGCCGGAGGAGACGGCCAAGACGTTCAAGGACGGCTGGCTGCACACCGGCGACATGGCCCGTGAGGACGAGGACGGCTTCTGGTTCATCGTCGACCGGGTCAAGGACATGATCGTCACCGGTGGGTTCAACGTGTTCCCGCGCGAGGTCGAAGACGTCGTCGCCGAGCACCCGGCCGTCGCGCAGGTGTGCGTGATCGGCACGCCGGACGAGAAGTGGGGCGAAGCCGTCACCGCCGTGATCGTGCTGCGACCCGACCATCCCTCCGACGAGGAGGCGGTGGCCAAGGTCACCGCCGAGATCCAGGCCGCGGTCAAGGAGCGCAAGGGTTCGGTGCAGTCGCCCAAACAGGTGATCGTCGTCGAGTCGGTGCCGGTGACCGCGCTGGGCAAGCCGGACAAGAAGGCCGTGCGCGCGCAGTTCTGGGAGGGCGCCGCGCGCTCCGTGGGCTAAGTCTTCAGCGCCGAGCGTGAAATTAAGTTCGCGCTCGCGCCCGAGCGTGAACGAGCTTCACGTTCGGGGCGCGCTTACGCCGGCGACAAGCAGGTCGAGCATGCGGCCGGTCTGCTCCGGCGAACCGCTGGCCAGGAAGATGCCGATCAGGCTGGACACCACGTCGTCGGCCTGCACGTCGGCGCGCATCGTCGCGTTGTCGGCACCAGCCTGCAAGAGCAGCTGGACGGCGCCGACGATGCTGTCGCGCGTCTGGGTGGGTTCCATGGCGCCGGAAGCGAAAATCGCCTGCAGGGATTCGGCCATTCCGCGCTTGGCGGCGACGAAGCCCGCGTACCGATCCATCCAGCGTCGCAGCGCGGCCTTGGGTGGGTGGCGCTTCAGCAGCTGCCCGGCGGCCGCGGCCACCTCGGCGAGCTCGGCGCGGTAGACCGCCTCGACCAGGGCTTCACGGGTCGGGAAATGGCGGTAGAGCGTGCCGATTCCGACGCCGGCGTCGCGGGCGATCGACTCGAGCGACACCGCTCCGCCCTGCGCGGTGAACGCCGCGGTGGCCGCTTCGAGCAGCCGTTGCCGATTGCGACGCGCATCCGACCGTCCGACCAAAGCGGAGACTCCTCCGTTTCTGCTACGCTGACCGAAGCGGAGGCTCCTCCGCATTTTCCTCCAGTGTGGCACGAGCCAAGGAGCATGATGACCAACAAACCACAGCCCGGCGGTATCGGCAGCCTCGGCACGGCGGCGGTCGCCCGCGTCGGTTACGGCGCCATGCAACTGTTCGACACGTCGCCGGAGAACGCGGCCGCGGTGCTGCGCCGCGCCGTCGAACTCGGCGTCAACCACATCGACACCGCATCGTTTTACGGCCCCGGCGAGGTGAACCGGCGCATCCGCGCGGCGCTGGCACCCTTCCCGGACGACCTCGTCATCGTCAGCAAGGTCGGCGCGCGATACACCGGCGAACAACCGATCCCGCTGGCTCCAGCGCAGCGGCCCGCCGAGCTGCGTGCCGCCGTCGAAGACGACCTGACTCAACTCGGGCTCGACCGCATCCCGGTGGTCAACCTGCGGCGGCTCGACGCCGGGATCGGTATGGCCGCCGAGGGCGACCAGATCGTCGGCCTGGACGACCAGCTGGCCGAGATGATCGCGCTGCGCGACGAGGGCAAGATCGGCGCGATCGGGATCAGCAGCGTGCCGCTCGACGTGCTGCGGCACGCGCTGCCCGCCGGGATCGTGTGCGTGCAGAACGCCTACAGCCTGCTGGACCGCTCGCAGGAAGACATGGTCGATGTCTGCGCGGACGAGGGCATCGCCTGGGTTCCATACTTCCCGCTGGGGTCGGCGTTCCCGGGCTTCCCCAAGGCCACCGACAACCCCGTGGTCATCGACATCGCCGGCGAACTCGGCGTCGCACCGGCACAGGTCGGGCTGGCCTGGATCTTGGTGCATGCGTCGAACACGTTGCTGATTCCGGGCACCCGATCGATCGCGCACCTCGAGGAGAACATGGGCGCGGCCGACGTCACGCTGAGCCCCGAGGCGCTCGCCCGGCTGGACGCCGTCGCCACGCCCGGCGCCGACCCCTGGGCGCAGGGCGTCGAGCCCTTCTTGGAGGCGCCGCAGACCTGACTACTGTGTCAGGCATGGGTACGCCCGACGGGCTCAAACCACCTTGGTGGCTGAAGCCGGCGAACAAGGTCTTCATCCAACTGTCGCGGCTGGGCCTCAGCTTCGGCGGCGAAAGCCCGGTGGTGCTGACCGTGCCCGGTCGCAAGTCCGGAACGCCCCGCTCGACGCCGGTGACACCGATGACGGTGGACGGCAAACGTTATGTGGTGGGCGGATTTCCGGGTGCGGACTGGATCCGCAACGTCCGCGCCGCGAAGTACGCGACGCTGGCCCGCGGCCGGCACTCCGAGCGGGTGCAGATGGTGGAGTTACCCGCCGACGCGGCGCGGCCATTCCTGCGGGCGTTCCCCACCGAGGTGCCCACCGGTGTCGGCTTCATGAAGCGCTTGGGGCTGGTCACCGACGGTCGCCCCGAGGAGTTCGAGGCGCTGGCCGGCGTGTGTCCGGTATTCCGGTTGGACCCGGCATAGGAGTTCAAACAGATTGAGCGACAACCCCTTTGATGCGCAGGCCTGGCGCCCGGTAGACGGGTTCGGCGACCTGACCGACATCACCTATCACCGGCACGTCGACGACGCCACGGTGCGGGTGGCGTTTAACCGGCCCGAGGTGCGCAACGCGTTTCGGCCGCACACCGTCGACGAGCTCTACCGGGTGCTCGACCATGCCCGGATGTCTCCCGACGTCGGGGTGGTGTTGCTGACCAGCAACGGGCCGTCGCCCAAGGACGGCGGCTGGGCATTCTGTTCCGGCGGGGATCAGCGCATCCGTGGCCGCAGCGGCTATCAGTACGCGAGCGGCGAAACCGCCGACACCGTCGACACCGCCCGCGCCGGCCGGCTGCACATCCTCGAGGTCCAGCGGCTGATCCGGTTCATGCCCAAGGTGGTCATCTGCCTGGTCAACGGGTGGGCGGCCGGCGGCGGACACAGCCTGCACGTGGTCTGCGACCTCACCCTGGCCAGCCGCGAGCATGCCCGCTTCAAGCAGACCGACGCCGACGTCGGCAGCTTCGATGGCGGCTACGGCAGCGCATACCTGGCCCGTCAGGTCGGCCAGAAGTTCGCCCGCGAGATCTTCTTCCTCGGCCGTTCCTACACCGCCGAGCAGATGCACCAGATGGGCGCGGTCAACGAGGTCGTCGACCATGCCGACCTGGAACGCGTCGGCGTCCAGTGGGCGCGCGAGATCAACGCCAAATCCCCTCAGGCACAACGCATGCTGAAATTCGCATTCAACCTGCTCGACGACGGCCTGGTCGGTCAGCAGCTGTTCGCCGGCGAGGCCACCCGGCTGGCGTACATGACCGACGAAGCCGTCGAGGGCCGCGACGCCTTCCTGGAAAAGCGCGACCCGGACTGGAGCCGGTTTCCCCGGTATTTCTGAGGTCGGGCGCCCACCTAGACTCGCGTCACGTGAGTAAGAGTCCCCTCCGCCGGTTCGCCGACCAGATGTCCCTGACCATCATGCGACCACCCATGGCGCCGCAAGTACTGGTCAACCGCCCGCTTATCAAGCCGATCGAGCTGGCCGGCAAGCGCATCCTGCTGACGGGGGCATCTTCCGGGATCGGCGAAGCCGCGGCCGAACAGTTCGCCCGGGCGGGCGCCACGGTGGTCGTCGTCGCGCGCCGCCATGAGCTGCTGGACGCACTGGCCGAGCGGATCACCACCGCGGGCGGTGAGGCCATAGCGATCCCGTGCGACGTTTCCGACATGGACGCGTGCGATGAGCTGGTCGCCGACGTCGAGAAGCGGCTGGGTGGAGTCGACATTCTGATCAACAATGCCGGCCGTTCCATCCGCCGGCCGCTGGCCGAATCGCTGGAACGCTGGCACGACGTCGAGCGGACCATGGTGCTCAACTACTACGCGCCGCTGCGGCTGGTGCGGGGGCTGGCGCCCGGCATGCTCGAGCGCGGCGACGGCCACATCATCAACGTCTCGACCTGGGGAGTGATGTCAGAGGCCTCGCCGCTGTTCTCGGTGTACAACGCCTCGAAGGCCGCGCTGTCGACGGTGAGCCGGGTCATCGAAACCGAATGGGGCAGCAAGGGTGTGCATTCGACGACGCTGTACTACCCCCTGGTGGCCACCCCGATGATCGCGCCCACGAAAGCCTACGAGGGAGTCGCCGCGCTGACCTCAGAGGAGGCCGGCGAGTGGATGCTCACCGCGGCCCGCACCCGTCCGGTGCGCATCGCGCCGCGGATCGCGATCGCCGGCAGGGCGCTGGACATCTTCGGCCCGCGCTGGGTCAACGCCCTCATGTCGCGCCAGAGCATTCAGCCCAACCGCAACACCGATGGCTGACTCGGCCACGTGGTAGACACGATTCCATGGAGATCCTGGCCAGCCGGATGCTGCTGCGGCCGTCGGACTATCAGCGGTCGCTAGCCTTCTACCGCGACGAGATTCGGCTGGCGATTTGGCGCGATTACGGCGCTGGCACAGTCTTTTTCGCGGGCCAGTCCTTGCTGGAGCTGGCAGGTCATGGTGCGCCCGACGCCTCGCAGGCCGCCTTCCCGGGTGCGTTGTGGCTCCAGGTCCGCGACATCGAGGCCACCCAAGCTGAATTGGCAGGCCGCGGGGTGGCGATCGCTCGCGAGGCTCGCCAGGAACCATGGGGCTTGAAAGAGATGCATGTGACCGATCCGGATGGCTTGACGCTCATTTTCGTCGAGGTGCCGCCGGAGCACCCGCTACGGCGCGACACTCGAGGTGAACGACAGGGAAATTCCGGTTAACTGAGAGGTAACATCTGGCGACGGTTCAAGGTACACCCGCGATTCGGCCGCCTCAGCATTCGACAATGGAATCCCCCTACCACCAGAATCAGGCGCTGTGAACATCCAATTGTTCCTCCTAATCATTGTCGTAATCACGGCATTGGCTTTCGATTTCACGAACGGCTTCCACGACACCGGCAACGCAATGGCGACCTCGATCGCCAGTGGGGCGCTCAAGCCCAAAGCAGCGGTCGCGCTGTCGGCGGTGCTGAATCTCGTGGGTGCGTTCATGTCCACCGCAGTCGCCGCGACGATCGCCAAAGGCTTGATCGACGGACACATCGTGACGTTGGAGCTGGTATTCGCCGGCCTCGTCGGCGGCATCGTGTGGAACCTGCTGACCTGGCTACTCGGTATCCCCTCGAGTTCGTCGCACGCCCTGATCGGTGGCATCGTCGGCGCCACCATCGCCGCGGTGGGCGCGCACGGGGTGATCTGGAAGGGCGTGGTGTCCAAGGCCATCATCCCGGCGGTGGTGTCGGCGATCCTGGCCATCGTGATCGGCGCGGTCGCGACCTGGCTGGTCTACCGCATCACTCGCGGCATCCCGACCGAGCGCACCCAAGCCGGCTTCCGGTACGGCCAGTGGGGCTCGGCGTCGCTGGTCTCACTGGCACACGGCACCAACGACGCCCAGAAGACGATGGGCATCATCTTCCTGGCGCTGATGTCCTACGGCTCAGTCAGCAAAACCGCCGCGATGCCGCCGCTTTGGGTCATCGTCGGTTGCGCGGTATCGATGGCGCTCGGCACCTACCTGGGCGGCTGGCGGATCATTCGCACCCTGGGCAAGGGGCTGGTCGAAATCCAGTCACCGCAAGGCATGGCGGCCGAATCCTCCTCGGCCGCGGTAATTTTGCTCTCCGCACACTTCGGCTACGCGCTGTCGACCACCCAGGTCGCCACGGGCTCGGTGCTGGGCAGTGGGTTGGGCAAGCCCGGCGGTGAGGTCCGCTGGGGGGTCGCCGGCCGGATGGGTGTCGCATGGCTGGTGACGCTCCCGTTGGCCGGGTTGGTCGGTGCGGTCACGTATTGGATCGTGCACATGATCGGCGGCTACCCGGGCGCTATCGTCGGCTTCGCGCTGCTGATCGCGGTGTCGGCCACCATCTACATCCGGTCGCGCAAGGTCAAGGTCGACCACAAGAACGTCAACGCCGAATGGAAGGGCGACCTGACCAGCGGGCTCGAAGGGGCCGACCATCAGCACCCGCCCTCGGATGCCGGCCGCACAACATCTCGCCGGCACGACTCCGACGACCCCACGATGAAGGCGAGCGCTTGATGAGCCACTTCAGTGACTGGTTCAACTACCAGGCCTCCCTGAAGATCCTGGTCTTTGCCATGCTGGCCGGTGCCGCATTGCCGGGACTGTTCGCGCTGGGGCTTCGAGTCCACGCGGTAGGCACCGGACAGGTCAGCACGGATGGCAGCACACCACACAAGAACCCTGCGCTGCTGGCAGTCGCCTTTGCGATCTATGCGCTGGTAGTCCTGGTGATCGCCTTGGCTCTGCTGTACATCTCCCGCGACTTCATCGCCCACCACACTGGCTACCCGTTCCTCGGAGCCAAAGCCAAGTAGCATCGATTGGTGCCCACGGAGTTGCTCAGCCAAACACCGGGGGGTGTTGTCAAAGCGTGAACGGATTCCTGAATTCGATCGTCTCCTGGCTGCGGGCAGGATATCCCGAAGGCGTGCCACCGACCGATACCTTCCCGGTGCTCGCGTTGCTGGCACGCCGGTTATCCTGCGACGAAGTCAGGGACGTTGCCTGTGAGCTGGTCCGCCGCGGCGAGTTCGACGATGTCGACATCGGGGTGCTGATCACCCAGATCACCGACGAACTGCCGTCGCCCGCCGACGTCGAGCGGGTACGGGTCCGGTTGGCGGCCCAGGGTTGGCCGTTCGACGAGGTCGACGAGGCCGACGACATCGACGACATCGACGACATCGACGACGTCGACGAAGCCGAGGATCCGGCATAGCCGTACTGCGCGCACTGCACGTCCCGCCGGGCTCGGCGGCCTCGTCGCTGTTGCCGGCCCTGGAACGGGTGCTCGCCGGGCGTGACCCCGCACTGGTCGCGTTGAACCCCAACGACTTTCGCGAATCGGAAGCACTGCGGGCGGGGTTGCGCGTCGGGGAGGCCATCGACGACGACGTGGCGCTGGTCGCCGCGACGTCGGGAACCACCGGTGTACCCAAGGGTGCCTTGCTGACCGCCGCCGCCCTGACCGCCAGCGCGGCTGCCACCCATGACCGCCTCGGCGGCCCGGGCAGTTGGCTGCTCGCCTTGCCACCCCACCACATCGCCGGGATCCAGGTGTTGGTGCGCAGCGTGCTCGCCGGCTCGGCGCCGGTCGAGATGGATGTCTCCGCGGGGTTCGACGCCGCCGAATTACCCGGTGCGATAGGGGCTTTGGACCCCGGACGGCGATACACCTCGCTGGTCGCCGCGCAGTTGGCCAAGGCGCTTGACCACCCGGAGGCCGCGGCCGCCCTCGCCGAACTGGACGCCGTGCTGCTCGGCGGCGGACCCGCGCCGCGGCCTGTCCTCGACGCCGCGGCCGCGGCGGGCATCACGGTGGTGCGCACCTACGGGATGAGCGAGACCGCCGGGGGCTGCGTGTACGACGGCGTTGCACTGAACGGGGTGCGGCTACGAGTGGCCGACGGGCGGATCGTCATCGGGGGCGCGACGGTGGCCAAGGGCTACCGCAACCCGGTCGACCCGGATCCCTTCGCCGAGCCGGGCTGGTTCAAGACCGACGATGTCGGCGTCATCGACGATGCGGGCGGACTGACCGTGCTGGGCCGCGTCGACGACGCGATCAGCACGGGCGGGCTGACCGTGCTGCCGCAACCGGTCGAGGCGGCGCTGTGCACCCATCCGGCCGTCAGCGACTGCGCGGTGTTCGGACTGGCCGACGACCGGTTGGGCCAGCGGGTGGTCGCCGCCATCGTGCTGCGTGACGGATCCACCGCGCCGAGCCTGGACGCGCTGCGCGCGCACCTGGCTCGCACCCTGGATGCCACCGCTGCGCCGCGCGAACTGCACATCGTGGACGCGTTGCCGCGCCGCGGCATCGGCAAGGTCGACCGGCCGGCGTTGGTGCGCCGGTTCGGCGGGGCGAGCGATCAATAAGCTGTTCGTCCGTGAGGATCGCGCGACGGGAGGCCGTGGCCCAAGCGGTAGCGGTGGCGGTCGGAGTGGTTCTGGTAGCGGCGGCGTTCGTGCTGCCGCGGCTGAACGCAGGTGTGCGTCCGCGTCTTGACGTCGGCCGTGAGGAGTTCGCCACCCACGCCGGCGCCGCGCCGATCTTCGGCGAATGGCTGATCCACGCCGGCTGGGGAACCGGTCCGGCGATCGCCATCGCCATCGCCATCGTCGCGTGGGGACCGACACTGGCGCAACGCCTTTCGTGGCGGACACTGACGCTGGGCAGCTGGGCGACCGCGTGCGGGTGGGCGTTCGCGTTGGCGATGATCGACGGCTGGCAGCGCGGCTTCGCCGGCCGGCTGACCACTCGCGACGAATACCTGTCGCAGGTGGGGGGCATCACCGACATCGGGGCAACGCTGCGCACATTCGCCAGCCGGATCGTCGACTACCAGCCCAACTCGTGGACCACCCACGTGTCCGGGCATCCGCCCGGCGCGCTGCTGACGTTCGTCTGGCTGGACCGGCTCGGCCTGCACGGCGGCGCCTGGGCCGGACTGCTGTGCCTGCTGGTCGGATCGAGCGCGGCGGCCGCGGTGGTGATCGCCGTTCGCGCACTGGCCGACGAGGCGACCGCGCGACGGGCGGCGCCGTTTGTCGCCCTGGCGCCGACGGCCATCTGGGTCGCGGTCTCCGCCGACGGTTACTTCGCCGGGGTGGCGGCATGGGGCATCGCACTGTTGGCCCTGGCGGTGCACCGCCCGGTGCGATTCCTTGCGCTGACGGCCGCCGGCGCGGGTCTGCTGCTGGGCTGGGGGGTGTTCTGCAACTACGGCCTGATGTTGATGGGATTGCCGGCGTTGGCGGTGCTGGCCGCCGCCCAAAAGCCGGCCAGTGGCTTGGCGCACTGGCGAGCGATCCTGCGGGCGCTCGGCCCGGCCGCGCTGGCCGCGATCGCGGTCGCGGTAACCTTCGCCGTCGCGGGGTTCTTCTGGTTCGACGGCTATACCTTGGTGCAGCAACGCTATTGGCAGGGCATCGCCAAAGACCGGCCATTCCAATATTGGAGCTGGGCCAATCTCGCGTGCGTGGTATGCGCGATCGGACTGGGTGGCGTCGCCGGAATCAGCAGGGTGTTCGACTGGCCCGCCATCCGCCGCCGCTCCGGTTTTCACCTGCTGCTGCTGGCGATGCTGGCCGCCATCGTGTTTGCGGACCTGAGCATGCTCAGCAAGGCCGAGGTGGAACGCATTTGGCTGCCGTTCACCATCTGGCTGACCGCGGCGGCCGCGCTACTGCCGGTGCGGACACACCGAATCTGGCTGGCGCTCAACGCCGTCGGCGCGCTGGCGCTCAACACGATCATCTTGACCAACTGGTAGCGGCCGCTAGAGGCCGGCGGCGCGGGTGACGCGCGCGAACCGGCTGTCCGGCGCGCAGGCGTCGCGCACCTCCGCGACGTCGTCGATGACGTCCACGTCGGCGAGTACCTGGACGGTCGATACGTCGATCCCGTTGTCGCGCAACGCCTTCAATGTCAGTTCACCGGTGTCGGGGATGGACATCGGAACGGTGCGCAGGCACTCCGCCATGGCAGGCTCCGCTACGCCGAGCACCCACCAGCCGCCGTCGCGGGCCAATCCGAGCACGGCCGGCGCCTCGAGCAGCCGGCGCGCGCAACCGGCCAACAGATCGGCGCTCACCTGCGGAGTGTCCATCCCGAGCTGCAGCACCGGGCCGGATGATGCGCCCGCGTCGGCGTGTGCGTTGGAGAGCCGTGCGGCGAAATCGTCACCGCGCTGCGGGATCACCGTGAAGGACGCCAGCCGTTGGCGAAGTTCGGAAGCGTTCGCGGCGCCGTCCAGGTCTCCGGCCAGCGCCACCACTCGCGCCGCCACCGGCGCGGCGGCCACCGCGTCGAGAGTGTCCAGCAGTGCGGCGGCGGCGACTTCGGCGGCCACCCGGTCGCCGACTGTCGCCGCCAGCCGCGTCTTGGCCCGGCCCGGCTCGGGCGCTTTGGCGACCACCAGCAGAGTCACCGGCAGCACACTCACGAGATGACTTTCCAAAAATCGAGGATCGCGGTGATACTGCCCCGCAGCGAACCGCTGACCTTCGATTTGCCGCCGGTGCGCGGTCCGTAGCTGACATCGAGTTCGACGACCCGCCATCCGGCGGCCGCGGCACGCACCAGCAATTCCAGCGGGTAACCCGATCGCCGGTCGGCGACACCCAGCTGCAGCAGCGCGTCGCGCCGGGCCACCCGCATCGGCGCGATGTCGTGCACCGGCAGACCGTGCCGGGTACGCAGCCGCCAGCTCATCACGACGGTGCCCACCCGGGCCACCCACGGCCAGCGCAGCCCGGGCACCGCCCGGCGGCGGCCGGTCACCAGGTCGGCGCCCTGTTCGAGCGCGGTGACCAGCCGCGGCAGATCGCCGCCGTCCATCGAGCCATCGGCGTCGATCACCGCCACGATCGGCGTCGTCGCGGCCACCACACCGGCGTGAACGGCCGACCCGTACCCGGCCCGCGGTTCGGTGACGACGTGGGCGCCGTGCCGCCTGGCGACCCCGGCGGTGTCATCGGTGCTGTTGTTGTCGACCACCAGCGCCCGGTAGCCGGCGGGAATGGCCGCCAACACCGCCGGCAGCGACTCCTCTTCGTTGAGACAGGGCAACACCACCGTGACCAGACCGTCGGCGGTGGGCACGCTCAGAACCCGTGGCGGGGGTGCGGGTACTGCGGCTGCTGCGGCTGTTGTGGGTGCTGCGGCTGCTGCGGCTGTTGTGGGTACTGCGGCTGCTGATGTGTCGGCGGCACCGTCTGCTGGGTTTGCGTCGGCATCGGCGCCTGGGTGGCCTTGGTGCTCGGCGGCTCATACGTGGTGCTCGGCGGTGCGTGGGTGGTGTTCGGCGGCGAATACGTCGTCGACGGCGGCTCGTGCGTGGTCGACGGCGGCTCGTGCGTGGTGCTCGGCGGTGAATACGTCGTCGTCGGCGGCTCATGCGTGGTGCTCGGCGGTGTATACGGCGTGGTGCTCGGCGGCGTGTAGGGCGGGTTGTACGGCGGGGTGAAGGGCGGGTTGTACGGCGGGTGGTAGGGCGGGTAGTTCGGTCCCCACCCGGGGATCGGAAGGGGAATCGGAATAGGAACGGGCACAATAGGATTCGGTCGAGGCGCCCAGCCCGGAGCGGGGTTGGGCAGGACACCGGGGTTACCCGGGACCTCGGGCACGGGTGCGGCCGGCACGCCGCCTCCCGACGGCGGTGCGACCTGCTCGGGCACCGGGACGTTGTTGGGGGCCGGAACCGTGCCGCCCTGGAATCCGGCGGTGGGCGCATCGGCTGGCGGCGGGGGCAGCGGCGCCTGTTGTTGGCTGGGCAAGATCGGCATGAACTTGCCCGGGGTGCCGTTCTGGACTCCCACCACCGGCTGCCGGCTGGCGGTCGGCTCAACGGCGACCGCGATCGCGGTTGCCAGCGACGCCAATCCGACGACCGCGAACGCAATGACGGCGTTGCCGATCACCAACGAGCGCCGGGACAGCTTGGCCGGCTCGGCCTCGTCGACGTCGCCGTATTCGTAGTCGTCCAATTCGCCGTCGTAGTCGTCGAATTCGCCCGGATACGCCTCGCCCTCGTCGGCCATCGAATAGGCCAGCTGTTGGTCCTCGGCGTGCGGATCCGCGAACTCCGAGGCCGGCACGACCGTCGTCTCGTCCCCGGTCATTCCGGCCGCAGGTGCCATCGCGGTGGCATCCCCGAACGCCGGGGCCATCGCGGTGGCGTCCCCGGCCGCCGGCGCCATGGCCGTCGCATCGCCGGTCAGTCCGACCGCGGGGGCCATGGCCGTCGCGTCTCCGGCAGCCAGCGCCGCCGCCGGCACGGCGGCGGCTATCGCGGCGCCGCGGGCGAGCGCAAAGGTGGGGTCCTCGGCGACCCGCACCCGCATGGTCGAGGCGTCGCGAAGCTCGTCGGCGACCCGGTTCAGCTCCGGCGAGGCGCCGAGCAGGTACACATCCTGCGGCGCGTCCGGGTGGGCGCGCAGGGGACCGACGTGATCGACCAATCCGTCGTCGACCTCGCCGACAATCCGATCGGGACACTGACCGAGACCGTGGTCGGCACCAATCGGCTGTTGGCCGACGAGAACCACCGGCTGGTCGGCACCCGGCTGTGCTGGACCGACCATCCCGCCGCCGACCAACTGCGGCGGGCGCTGGAAGATTCCGGCGTGCACAACGTCGCGGTGCTCTCGGAATCGCAGGCGGTGGCCGCCCTGATGCGCGCGGCCGGCCGCCCCGGGGCGGCACTGGTGATGGACGACGCGACCGCGACGTTGTCGCTGGTGGGTGCGGCCGACGGCGATCCGGAGGCGCCGCCGACGGTGCTGGCCACCCAGCCGCTGGCGGGCGCCGCGGGCGGGGATGCGACGGCCGCATTGATGGCGAACCTGCGCGCCCACCCGGACGCGCCGCAGGATGTGTACCTGCTCGGCGCCTCGCCGGAGCTGAACCGGGTCGCCGACG